>NZ_JBHVDX010000037.1:0-57268 GCF_042802555.1 Streptomyces sp. NPDC057474
AGACCGCAAACCACCAGCCCCGTCACCGCCCAAGCCACGATCCGAAACGGAACACGACTCAAGTGGCGACGGGAGAACTCAAAACCGGCTCACTAGCTTGGCTACGTCTGCGACACGGTGCTGCCGGGTTCGCTGCCACACGGCGATGCAACGCCGCTTGTCGGCAGCGAGGCGCTGCGGCGACGCGCAACACCGGTGAGCGCGCCCCGACCCCCTGCCGCGTCCGCGCCGCCCATCCCGCCCTCCCCCTCCCTCAACTCCAGCAGGGACATGGGCGAAACCCGCCGCAACGGGGATGTCAGACCCCCGACCACGCCCATACGCCCATACGCCCATAGTGACCTGGGGCGAACCTGCGGACGCCGGCAAGTCCCGCGCAACATCCACCGCAACGCCCAGCGCAACAGATAGGCGCAACGCTCTGCGCAATATCTGTCTCAAGGCCCGGTCAGCGGTCCAGTGCGGGCAGGTGGGCGCGCCGGTGTCGAGCATGATGCGGCCGACGGTCTCGTGCACGGCAACGCTGTCGGCGCCGATGACGGTCTCGATCCCGCCGATCACCAGCCGCTTGGGCCGCAACCAGCGGAAGTACACGACGACCTCCCCAAGGGAACCCGCCTCGGCCGCGGCCGCCTCATGCCCCGGCCCAGGGCTTTCGTGAAGGCGATTTCGATGGTCCGGCCCTGTTGACCGAGCAGCATCTTCAGTTCAGTGGCGTCGGAGCCGAAGCCGAATCGGTCGTGCGTGTGTCCGGAGAAGGACGCCGGAAACATCCGAATTGCTTCGATATTCTCGAAATAATGACGGTGCCTTCTGTGAAGATGCCAGTCCCCTGCCCTCAGTGCTCTTGTCGCAGATTTATTGTGGTGGCCGCGTATCAATTCTCTGATTTTTCACCTGTCGGTGTGCGGGGCTGTCGCGGGTAGTTCAACAGTGATGCGAATCCCGCCGGCAGGGCGCGGGGTGAGGGTGAGGGTTCCGTCGTGTGCCTGGGTGATGGTCTTGACGATGGCCAGGCCGAGGCCGACGCCTGCCTGATCGGTGTGGATGCGTTCGGTGCCGCGCTGGAAGGGTTCGGTGAGGGTCGAGGCCAGCTGTGGGGTGAGCTGCTCGCCGGTGTTTTCGACAGTGAGCACCACGGTCTTGGGGCGGACGCTGGTGTGGATCCGTACGGTGCCGTGTTCCGGCAGGTTATGGACGATCGCGTTCTGTACGAGGTTCGTGGTCAGCTGCAGCAGGAGCGTCGAGGATCCGATCGCGGGGGCGATGTCGCCGTCGGTCTCGAGGGTGACGAGGTGCTTTTCCGCGAGGGGGAGAAGCGTTTCGGCGGCTTCTTCCGCCAGGAGGGACAGGTCGACGTGTTCTCGGGTGAAGGACCGCTGGTTGGCGCGGCTGAGCAGGAGCAGTGCCTCGGTGAGGTCGATGGCTCGGGTGTTGACGGCGTGTAGGCGGTCGACGAGTTCGCCGGTGTCGTGGTTCGGATCGGTGCGGGCCACGTCGAGCAGTGCCTTCGAGATCGCCAGCGGGGTGCGCAGCTCGTGGGAGGCGTTGGCTGCGAATCTCTGCTGTTCGGCGACGTGTGCTTCGAACTGCGCGAGCATGGTGTCGAAGGAGTCGGCGAGTTCGCGGAACTCGTCCTTGCGGCCCGGTAGCCGGATTCGGTGGGAGAGTGACCCGTTCGTGGCCATGCGTGTGGCGTTGGTGATCCGGGTCAGCGGGGCGAGCATGCGGCCGGCGAGGATCCACCCTCCCCCGAGACCGAACACCAGCAGGAACGCCAGTACTGCGGCTGCCCTCGGCGCGAAAACCTCCAGGAGGACGGACCGGACGGGAAAAACACCATTCGCGGGCTTGTCATCGGGGTTGATGAGCATCGCACGGTCGGGGACATAACGGAGGAGGAACACCCACACCGCCGCGAGCAGCACGGAACCGGCAAGCATGAGGAATCCGGCGTAGCTGAGGGTGAGTTTGAGGCGAACGCTCAAACCAGCGGCTCTATTCACAGTCATCTCCCTCGTGTCCGGCCTCCGGTTGCGTGTCGATGCGGTAGCCGACGCCTGGCACGGTGGCGATGATCCAGGGTTCGCCGAGACGCTTGCGCAGTGCCGAGACGGTGATGCGCACGGCATTGGTGAACGGGTCGGCGTTCGCATCCCACGCGCGTTCCAGGAGTTCTTCGGCGCTGACGACACCGCCTTCGGCGGCTACGAGGACTTCGAGCACGGCGAACTGCTTCCTGGTCAGCGCGACATAGCGGCCGTCGCGGTAGACCTCGCGGCGGAACGGATCCAGCCGCAGACCTGCGATCTCTCGCACGGGCGGCCTGTTGTGCACGCGTCGACGGTCGAGTGCTCTGAGCCTGAGCACGAGCTCTTGCAGCTCGAAGGGCTTCGTGAGGTAGTCGTCGGCGCCGAGCCCAAACCCGGTGGCCTTGTCGTCGAGCCGGTCGGCCGCGGTGAGCATGAGGATCGGCATGCCGCTGCCGGAGGCGACGATGCGTTTGGCGATCTCGTCACCGGACGGTCCGGGAATGTCGCGGTCGAGGACGGCGATATCGTAGGTGTTGATGCTCAGCAGTTCCAGAGCGGTGTCGCCGTCACCTGCGATGTCGGCCGCGATCGCTTCGAGGCGTAGGCCATCGCGGATGGCTTCTGCCAGATAGGGCTCGTCCTCGACGATCAACACACGCATGCTCCGAGGCTACGAGTCGGCGCATATCGTCGGTATATCGAAAACCACATACGTGTCGGCAACAACGCGCTGCCTTGACTGGCGGCATGAATCGAACCCCGCCTTCCGCACGAACACCGACCCGCCGGATTCGATGGCTCCTCGTCGTCGGCCTGACAGTCGTCAGCGCAGTGATCACCACAGCCCTCGGCTACCAGGGGTCGAATTCCTCGTCCTCCTCGGCGCCCTCGCCTTCCTCGGCCTCCTTGTCCCCCTCGGCCCCCTTGGCTGCACCGCCCTCGCATACTGATCGCAGTGAGCACCGTGGTGCGCTCGGCGAGGCCGGCGGTGTCGTCCCGACGGCGTGACGGTCTCCGATGACGCGATTCCGGCGGTCGCCAAACTCGATCCGGATCTACTCAAGGCCCTCCGCCAGGCTGCGATGGCTGGCGCGGACGACGGAGTCGAGTTCTACGTCAACGGCGGCTGGCGTTCCCTGGAGTATCAGACGCAGCTTCTTCGCAAGGCGGTCTCCAAGTACGGGTCGGAAGACGAGGCCGCCCGATGGGTGGCCACCGCGGCGACGTCTCCTCACGTGTCGGGGGACGCGGTCGACATCGGGCGCTCCGATGCGACGGCGCGGCTGTCCGAGCATGGCGCCGAGTACGGCCTGTGCCAGATCTACAAGAACCCTGGCACTACGAACTACGCGATGCGATCGGTCGTGGTTGCCCGCGTATGTATGCCGACCACCCAGGACCCGAGGATGCAGCAGTGACCGGCCGTGAACGAGGACAGACGATGACGCAGGTGGACACAACGGAGACCGGACAGGCCGACGCCGACCGCCGGGATACCGGATCCTGTGCCTGGCGCGCGCGCATCCGGCGGGCGATCCGCATCGGCTCCCGGCCGGGGCCCTGGAAGCGCGGCCCGGTGCTCGCGGCGCTGGCCCTGCTTCTGGGCCTGTTCATGCTGTTGCACGCGAAGATCCCAAACCGGACCGGTGGACTCGGCAGCCTGGTGGAGACCTTCCTGCCGTGGTTCGGTCTGTTCTTCCCGGTGCTGCTGGCCGGGGCGCTGTGGCGCCGCTCCGCCTCCGCGGTGATCGCGCTACTGCTGCCGGTCATGGTGTGGCTGAACCTCTTCGGCGGGCTGCTCGGCGACAAGTCCCACCCAGGCAGTGACCTCACCGTGGTCAGCCACAACGTCGGCGCCGACAACCCCGACCCGGCCGGCACCGCCCGCGACCTGGCCGCCTCCGGTGCGGACGTGCTGGCACTGGAGGAGATCACCTCGCAGGCCCAGGGCACGTACGAGAAGGAGCTGGCGAAGGCGTACCCGTACCACACGGTGCAGGGCACGGTCGGACTGTGGAGCAAGTTGCCGCTGTCCAACACCCAGCCGGTCGACATCAAGATGGACTACGGACCGCTGGCGGACACCAAGCCGCTCGACGTCAAGATGGCCTACAACCGGGCGCTGCGCACCACGGTGGCCACGGACCACGGGCCGCTGGCGGTCTACGTGGCCCACCTGGGGTCCGTACGCGTGAATCCCAGGGCGGGCTTCTGGACGGACTCGCGGGACAGAAACGCGCAGGCGCTCGGTGAGGCCATCGCCGCCGAGCAGAACAAGCGGGTGGTGCTGCTCGGCGACCTGAACGGCACCATGGACGACCGCGCGTTCGCCGACATCAACTCGCAGCTGCACTCGGCCCAGGACGCGGCAGGGGACGGCTTCGGCTTCACCTGGCCCGCGAAGTTCCCGGTGGCGCGGATCGACCAGATCCTGGTCCGCGGCGTAGCGCCGGAGAGCTCGTGGGTGCTGCCGGCCACCGGCAGCGACCACCTACCGGTGGCAGCCGGAATCAGCTGGTGAACGCCGCGCAAAGCCGACGGAGGGGATCGGCCGACGAAGCCGGCCCCAGCGCCACGGAAACCGGGCTGGTCTCCGAGCAGGGGAACCTCCATGCCCCTGCCCCGCGACACCGGCCTCGCGGCCGCCGCACTCTCCGCCCTCGCCGCGCTGCTCACCCCGACCACCACCTCCTACGGCGCCGAGCCCGGCGACCGGGTGGTCCTGCCCGTCCGCGACGCCCTGGCCGCACTCACAGTCCCGGTCACGAGACTCGTCGAGGCATTTCTGGGCGTTGACGTTCTTGATGGTCACCACCGAAAAACCCGTCGTCGTTGGTTCCCGCGTCGGATAGTTCCCAGCGCTGGTTGCTTGCCGGGCTGCTGCGACAGTCCAACAGCTGTACGCGAGTGCGGTTGGCGGTGCCGGCCTTGTGGAGTTCCAACACCTTGCCTTCTGACGCGTCGGGGCAACGGCTGTGAAGCGATCCGGTAACCACAGCGAACCGGGTGGCGGCCCTGCCTGGGACCTGGTTACCCAAGGCCCAGGCAGGGTGCCTCAAGGGGGCTCAGGAAGCACCGTCAAGCGTTCGGATTGCGTCCGGAGGTCCCACCCGTAGTGCAGCCGCCGTTCCTGACGCAGATCACAACCTGCAGGTAGGCGATGTTGTAGCCGTCGGACAGAGAGAGGTCGTTGTACGTTGTGTTGTCCCCCGTGTCGCACCCGGAGTAATCCCAGCGCTTGGTGTCCGTGAACCAGACCCCACCGTTGGTTCGGGTGACTCGGAAATATGCGTAGACGGGGTTGGAGTCGCAACCCCAGTCGGAGACGATGAGGTCGATGTTCGATGCCCGGCCAGGTCCGGTCCAGTCGAATGTCGCCCCGCCATAGCCGTAGCCGGCGGACGCGTAGATCAATTCCGCATCCGCCTTCTGTGTGTTCGCCGCTGCCGTTGGCGCCAGGAAAGCAACGACAGCAGCGAAGGCTGCGGTCAGGGCGGCAAGACCTGTGGCCCAGCGTCGGACGTCTCGTTGGCGATGTTTCGATACACCTTCCATGTGCTGCCTTCTTTCGCTCGATTCTTGGGTGTTCCCGTAAACCAGCCCTACCGGGAAGGCCGTGTCGTGTTCGGGGTTCCGGGAATACTCCGGACCCCCGATCCCAGGCTCCCGAACCCCGCGCCCCCGTACGCCGGCCCTGCTAATTTCCGGGCAGACCAACAGGGCTTTCCCCTTCCGGAGCGGTCCCCCGCACCGCTGGCATCACCGAGTTCAGCGGCCGGCGCATTGTTCGGCAGTGCTGTTCCGGGGGCCAAACAATGGCCGGGCGCGATCTTTTCCGGCCCGTGGTGGGTGCGTAGGTTGACGGTCCGGTCGGGTGCGGGGGTGGCTGGAGGGGGTTGTGCCTGTGGCGGGACGTCGTGAGGTGCCGGTGGACCCGGGTGCGGGTCCGGTGCAACGGTTCGCGTTCGAGCTGCGGAAACTTCGGGCGGAGGCGGGCGGCATTACCTACCGGGCGATGGCCGAGCGGGCCGCTTACTCGGTCACCACCTTGTCGCAGGCGGCGGCGGGCGAGCAGTTGCCCACGCTGTCGGTGGCCCTGGCCTACGCAGCGGCGTGCGGGGGCAACCCGGTGGAATGGGAGGCCCGGTGGAAGCAGGCGGTGGACGAAGCAGCCGCCACCTCAAGCCCGGAGGACGACGGCGAGGGGACGGATCCTCCGTACCGGGGGCTGGCACGGTTCGAGCCCGACGACAGCGGCCTCTTTTTCGGCCGGGACCGGCTCACCGCCGACCTGCTCGATCTGCTGCGTCGCCGGCGCTTCGCGGCAGTGTTCGGGCCGTCCGGCAGCGGCAAGTCTTCCCTGCTGCGCGCCGGCCTGATCCCTGCTCTCCAGCACGCCCAGGAGCGGGACTTACGCCCGGCGGCGATCCGGATCCTGACCCCCGGCGACCAGCCGACCCGCACCCACTCCGCTCTCCTCGCCCCGAACGGCACCGGCAGCAGCACTGGGGCGGACACGTTCGTGATCGTCGACCAGTTCGAGGAGGTCTTCACCCTCTGCCACGACCCAGTCGAACGGGCCCGCTTCATCGACCTCCTCCTTGCCGCCCGGCAACCGGAGAGCCGGCTGCGGGTCCTGCTCGCGGTGCGAGCCGACTTCTACGGCCGCTGCGCCGAGCACCGCGACCTGACCGACGCGCTGCGCGACGCCAATCTGCTGGCCGGTCCGATGAGCCCGGCGGAACTGCGCGAGGCCATCGTCAAGCCGGCCACGGCCACCGGCCTGACCGTGGAACGCGCCCTGACCGCCCGGCTCGTCGACGAAGTCGCCGACGCACCCGGCGGGCTGCCGCTGCTCTCCCACGTGCTGCTGGAGACCTGGCGCCGCCGCCGAGGGAAAACACTGACTCTCGCCGGGTACGAGGCAGTCGGCGCCCTGGACGGCGCGATCGCCAAGACCGCCGAAGAGCTCTACAGCCGGTTCACCGAAGAGCAGGCGGCCGCGGCCCGCCGCGTGCTGCTGCAGCTGGTCGCCCCCGGCGAGGGCACCCCCGACACCCGCCGCCCCGCCGACCGCACCGGACTGCAGGCCACCGGCCGACCCGAGGCCCCCCAGGCCCTGGAGGCCCTGGCCCGCGCCCGCCTGCTCACCCTCAACGACACCATCGTCGAACTCGCCCACGAAGCCCTCATCACCGCATGGCCGCGACTGCGCGGATGGATCGAGGAGGAGCGTGAACTGCTCCGGGCCTGCCGGCGGTTGACCGAAGCAGCCGCTGAGTGGGAGCACCAGGGGCGCGACGACGGATTTCTCTATCAGGGACCGCAGCTGGATGCCTGGGACGGCAGACCGCTCGACTGGCTCAATGAGCGGGAGCACGCCTTCCTGTCCGCCGCCCGCAGGCAGCGAGCCCGCCAACGGGCCGCGGGCCGAAGACGGATGGGCGTGCTCTTGACCAGTCTGGTCGCGGTGGCGGCCGCGATGACGGTGTTGGCGTCCCTGGCCATGGTCCAGACCGGTCGCGCGCGTGAGGAACGCAGCGTGGCCTTCTCCCGTCAGCTCGCGGCGAACGCCCGCGCCCAGCTGGAGCTGGATCCGGAGCTCGCTTTGCTGCTGGCCCGGCAGGCGTATCGGGTGCGACCCACCGCGGAAGCGGAGGCGGTGCTGCGGCAGGCCACGGCTGACTCCCGGATCCGTTCGACGATCCCGCCCGCACATGGCGGGAAGTCCTGTGGTGCGGCCTTCAGCCCGGACGGCCGGCATCTGGCGACCAGCGGGGCCGACGGCACTGTACGGGTCTGGACGCTCCCGCCGCATGACGGAGCACCGGCCGACCCCCTGACGTCGCGCGGCCACCAGGGGGAGGCATGGAGCCCGGTGTTCAGCCCGGACGGGCGGTGGGTGGCCAGCGGGGGCGTCGACGGCACCGTGCGGATCTGGCGCTGGCAGGACCACGGCCCGACCGTCGTGCTGCGCGGCCACACTGCCCCCGTGTGGGGCGTGGCGTTCAGCCCCGACGGGCGCCGTATCGCCAGCGCGAGCGACGACGGCACCGTGCGGGTGTGGAACACCACCGGGCGCGGGCCCGTGGCGGTTCTGGCGCAGCCGGGGCGTGCGCTCGGGGTCGCGTTCGGCCCCGATGGGCGGCGCCTAGTCGTCGGTGTGAGCGACGGCACCGTGCGGATCCAGAATGCCGACGGGAACGGGAAGGCCGTGGTGCTACGCGGCGACGAGAACACGGTGGAAGACGTCGCCTTCAGCCCCGACGGGCGGCGGGTGGCCAGTGCCTCCACCGACGGCACCGTACGCGTGCGGCCGGCCGACGGCACCGGGGAGCCGGTGGTGCTCCGCGGCCACGATGGTACGGCGGAGGGCGTGACCTTCAGCCCCGACGGCCGCCGCGTGGCGAGCACCGGCAACGACGGCACTGTGCGGGTGTGGAACGCGGACAGCGGCACCGGTCCCCTGGCACTGCGCGGTCACCGGGGCACCGTATGGACCGCGGCCTTCAGCCCCGACGGGACACGGATGGCCAGCTCCGGTGACGACGGCACCGTGCGGCTGTGGGATGTGACCGGCACTGGGAATCCTGTGGTCCTCGGCGGCAGCCGGTATCCCGTGTGGAGCGTGGCCTTCAGCCCCGAAGCGGACCGTCTCGTCACCGGCGGCAGCGACGGCACGGTGCGGGTGTGGCCGACCGGCGGCGGCAGCCCCCTGTTCACCGGACGAGGTCACGCTGGCGATGTTTCCGGCGTGGCCTTCGCACCCGACGGGCGGCGCGTCGCGAGCGCGGGAACCGACGGCACCGTGCGGCTGTGGGATGTGACGGGCCGCGTGCGCCCTGTGGTCTTCCGCGGTCATCGGGGTTCGGTGTGGGGCGTGGCCTTCGCACCCGACGGGCGGCGCGTCGCGAGCGCGGGAACCGACGGCACCGTGCGGCTGTGGGATGTGACCGGCACCGGGAATCCTGTGGTTCTCCATCCCCGGCAGGGCGCGGTGCGGTCCCTGGCGTTCAGTCCCGACGGACGACATCTGGTCAGTACCGGGACCGACGGCACCGCACGGCTGTGGGACACGGCGTCCCCGAGCAAACCGCTGGTGTTACGCGGCCATCTAGAGCTGGTCTGGAGTTCGGCATTCAGCCGGGACAGCAGGCAGCTGGCCACCGCCGGCAACGACGGCACCGTGCGCATATGGGATGTGACCGGGCGGGCCCGTGACGAACCGCTGGTACTGCACGGTCACCAGGGTCTGGTGTGGAGCGTGGCATCCGGCCCCCGCCCCGGACAGTGGACGACCAGCGGCAACGACGGCACCCTCCGGATCTGGGATCCCTCACGCACCAGAGAACCGATCACGTTCCGCGGCTTCGGCGCCTCCGTCGAAGGCATCGACGCCAGCTCCGGGACCCAGCGCCTCGCGACCGCACACGACGACGGCACAGCCCGGGTATGGCGGTGCGAGGTGTGCGGACCCATCGACCAGGTACTTCACCTCGCCCAACAACACACCACCCGAGAACTAACCACTGAAGAGCAGGCAATCTACCTCCAGGACCGAACATAGCCGTCGTTTCCAGGCGCCCGGCAGCGACTCCATCCGACGGCGCCATCGGTTCGTCCGGGCAGGCGGCCGCCTGGGCGACCAGGGCCTGCCCAAGCGGACAGAGGTTAAAGACAAAGGAGGAACACAAGCAGCATCGGCAAGATCCAAGCACGCATCAAAGTGACGCAGGCTATCGATGAGTCGAAATGCTCCTCGGACTGATGCGACGAGTGGCGTGGTGTGTGCGCGAGTGTGCGGCAAGACGCCGAAGACTAGCAGGCGCGGCAACCCTCTTCACCAGGGATTACGCGGGGGATTTCGGGTGGGAATCGGCTGGCGAGTCCGCGCCGGGGTGTGGGAATCTGTGGAAGAGTCCGACGGGAATCCGACTCCGTCGGCGGACCGTCACAAAAGATCGAGGTCAGTGTCGTTCTCGACAGTGGATCCCGAGAACGCGTCGAGACACATTTGGCGTACGACGGGCATGCGTGAACCGCCACCGGTGATCACGACCAGTTCGGGTTTTGCCGGGCCGAGCAGGCCGTGGACCTCCGTCAGGACGTCCGCGAAGCCTGGAGTTCCTGGAGGCGCACACCGGTCCCCGTGAACTGGGATTCCTTCATCCGACGGCACAGAAGCCGCAGCATTTCCTGCGAACCGTCCTCGTCAAGGGCCTTGGCGAAATTCTCGTTTCCCGCGAACGCCTCCCGCACCATTTTGACAAGACGCTGGTCGATCAGTGCGCAGCCCAGGTCAAATCCCACCGGAAGGTTCTGTGGGATCAGGTCCTCGACGAACGTGAAGTCGGTCGTGGAAGAGCCGATGTCAACGACCAGTACCCGGTCCAGTCAGCGTGCCTCACGTCGTCCGGCTCTCCGGTCCCTGACGTGTACGAGCGGCGGACTGGGACTCCGCCACGAGCCGCACAGGCACGTCCATCGACGAGAAGTGTTGCGGTACGTCGCCACCGATTCGGCATCCCAGCCCGTGGGATGGCCGACATACACCAAGCAGCCCCGCCGGACTTTGGGGTGCCGCGAGAAGAACTCGGCGAGGAGGATTTGCGCGAACCGCACAGCATCCGGTGGGGCCAGGCTCTCCGGGTTGGGTCGCGTCTTGAAATTGACGCTGAAGTGCAAGACGTTCTTCGCCAACACGGCCGCTTCACCGATGACATCCCGGTAGGCCCCTTGATCCAGGCGTTCGCGCCCCAGGGCTGTCACGATGGCTGCGCCGTCGGCTCCCCTCGTGTACACCCGTGCCTCGCTGCGCCCGTGCGTCGGCGGCCAGCACAGGGAACTCTCTCCGTCCCCAAGGTCCAGGCCGACCGAGTACCGGACGTCAGGATCCATTTCATGCACCACGAGCCACCGACTCATCAGCGGCCGACCCACCAGTTACTGTCAGCACCTCGGTCAGCAGTTTGATCACGGTAGGCGTCGGCGGCAGAGGGAAATCGAAGCCATTGCGCCGCGACGATACGGCGGCGATCAGCCGCCGTACCCCAGGGCTGTTCTTGGCGAGCTCCGCGTCCCGGCCACCGAGTTCATTGCTCTCGAACTCGGCCTCATCGAACCGCGCCCAGACACCGGCATCGCTCTGGAGGGCGGAGAAAAAGTCCGGATACTTGATCTGGAACGCGAGCAGGGTGCCTGCGTGCAGCAGCCGATCGCGCTCCGGCGGTTCGCCATGATGATGCAGCATGAGGGCCACATGATTCAGACCGTTGACGAAGCGACGCACACGGCGCGGATTGGCTGAGAAGGCGACCTCGATGAGTTCCCAGAGCTCACGCGAGCCAGTCAGCACAGGGTCCGTGACCTCGTTGCGAAGGTGTTGGTACAGGGCCTCAAACGGGATCCCTGGCAGATGGAACGGAAAGTGGATCAGCTTCTCCAGGTACTGCCGGCCGCGCGCCCCGTCCGTACGTTCGCTGTCGAACCGTTTGGCAGCGGCCTCTGCGACAACCTGATAGTCCATGGCGAGGACAAAGGCGCATGACCCCTCTCCCAGAAAGAGCTTCAGCGAGTCGAGCACGGTGATCGCCGCATCCTCGGTGCAGCGGTCCAAATCGTCGATGAACAGGACAAGCCGACCGCCGTCCGTGTAGGTGTTTACGACGTCCCTGAAGTCCTGTTCAAAGCGATTGACGTGCAGATAGGTGTCCACGCCAGGTGCGGTGAGGACAGTCTGAGCGGCGTCCACGTCCTCGGGTGTCAGGAACCCCGCCGTGAGGGGGCCAGCTGCCCGGCGGGCGAGCAGCCAGGCTGCTGCCTGGCTCAGTTGTTTGACGGTGTCCAGGGCCTTGGCGAGGCGCTCGTTAAGCGTCTCCTCGCCTGACTCCCGTCGCTTGTCCAGGTCGTGGGCGATCTCGCTGAGTACGGTCTGGATGAGGGCGTGCCAGATCTCGTCCTTCTGGTCGTACTTCCAGGGGTTGAACCAGACGGTCCGGATGTTGCGCGCTCTCAGCAAGCCCTCACAGACCTTCATAAAACTCGACTTGCCCATCCCCCAGGGCCCGAAGACCCCGATGGTCAAGGGCAAGCCTTCAGCAGTCGCAATCGCGTCGCAGAGCACCTTGGCATGGGTACTGAACCCGAAACGATCTCCGTCCGGTCCCGCAATCGGGTTGTCAGGCAGCAGCATGGTCCCCCTCCCCCAAACCGCCGCACGGCCCCAGGTCACAGTGACCAAGCGCCATCGGCAGGTTACTCATAGTGCCCCAGTGGGCCATTCAGCGAGAGGGACTTGTCGGATAAAGCCGGAGACTCGGTGAGGAGGCCGCAGCAGCGCCGCACCACGCGGGCGAGCCGTCCGTCGCCACGACGTCCCGCCAGCTCGGGGGAGACGCAAATAGCGCACCCCCGGAATACTGCCTCTCCACCAGGTAGACGGCAGCGTGGAAGCGGCGGAGTACCGGTGTGGATGCGCCCCCGACCACGTACGGCCGGTCGATGGCGTCGACCACGACCATTCTGTGTCAAGTCTGCGCGTGTTGGGTGAGCAATAGTCCTCGAGTTCCGTGTGCGTCCGTAGCTCCCTGGCGCGACTGAGAGTGCCTGGACCTGGGCCTGTTACCTCGTTCGGGTGACTGCCGACCGTTCTGACCCAGCCTCGTCCGTGGTGCGCAAGTCTCATTGCTGTCGGGATTCCTTCAGTCTGGGTGAAGTCGTGGAGGCGTGGGTTGGCTCTGGCCGTAGTGCGCGATCTGCGCGAGTACCGGGCGCCGGTGAGCGAGGAGGAGCTCGCCGAGTTCGAGACCGATGTGCTGTCGGGCTTCGTGCTCGCGCGGGCATCGGCCGGTCTGGTCGACAGCACCATCCGGAACGACACCAACCATCTGGAGCTGATCCGAGACTGGTTCGGCCGTCCGTTGTGGGAGATGGAGCCAGCTGACGCCGACGTCTATTTCGGCAAGGTGCTCCGCGACGCCATACCGTCGACCCGGACCGGTCGGGCGGGCGCGTTGACGGTGTTCTTTCAGTTCCTTGAGCTGCGCCACAAGGTCGAGCTGCACAACCTCACCGGCCGTGTGGTCGAGTGCCCGCTGGACGAGATGAACCGGCCCCGGGCTGCGGTGGAACCGCAGCTGCGTATCCCGCCCAGCGAAGCAGAGATCGAGGAGCTGTTCGCCGGATGGCGCGAGGAGCTGGTGACCTGCCGCAAGTTCGGTCCGGCCGCCCGCAATTACGCGGTCGCCCGGCTGGCGGCGGACGTGGGACTGCGGATCAACGAGGCACGGATGCTCGACCTGGACGACGTCCGGTGGGAGTTGGGCTGGTTCGGCAAGCTCAACGTCCGGCACGGCAAGGGCTCCCGAAGGCGTGGACCGAAGCCGCGGCTGGTGCCGCTGATCAACGGCGCCGACCGCAACCTGCGGTGGTTCATCGAGGACCTATGGGGCCACTTCGACGCCGACCACACCCGGTCCGGTGCCCCGTTGTTCCCCTCCGAGCGCAAGAACCGGGACGGCTCCGGCTCGCGGGCGACCGCCGACGTCTTCCGCCGATCGCTGACCGAAGCCGCCGCCCAGCACCTTCCCACCTGGGCCGGGAGCTCACTCCGCACGCGCTGCGGCGCTTCTGCGCCTCCCAGCTCTATCTCGCCGGTATGACCTTGTTCGCGATCCAGGAGTTACTCGGACATACCAGGACCGGCACCACGGCCCGGTATATCCACGTCCACGGCACCCATGTCGAAGATGCCTGGGTCGCGAGACAGCAGCGCGCCACCGACCGATGGAAAGGACTGGCCCGATGAAGTGGAACCTCCGTCTGGCGGCTGCCAACCGCGGCATCTGGAAAGCCAGCGAACTCCAGCGGATGCTCGCCGAACGCGGCGTGGTGATCAGCGCGGGAAAGATGTCGGGCCTGTGGTCCGGCCAGCCGAACACCGTCAAGCTCGACGAGCTGAACGTCATCTGCGCCGTGCTCAGCTGTGGCGTCGAGGAACTGCTGCTGCCCGAGCCGGGAGCACCTGTTGCACCAAGGCGTCTACCTTGAACGCATCCGCGGTGACCGGGTACTGCACGAGGCGCTGACCGTCGGCGCCGATCCGCTGCACCTCGCCCTGGTCTTCAACCTGTCCCACACCGCCGCGAGCCGCTACGCGACCATCGCCCAGAACCTGCTCGACGATCAGCCGGGAGTCCGCCGAGATGCGGTCGGAAGGGAGAGCGGGCGCTCTTGACGGCTGTCGAGGAGCTGCCCTTAAACCAGTGGCGCCCCCGTCGACGAGCCTCATAGCTTGTGCGTTCGTGACTGATGATCCGAAGACGCGCCCGAGCCGACACGACCTCGGCGGAGTGTTCAACGAGGTGCCGGAGCTCTACGACCGGGTCCGGCCGGGATACCCCGACGAGTTGTTCGCGGACCTTGGCTCCATCACCGGCATGGACGAACGGTCGTCGGTGCTGGAGGTGGGCTGCGGTACCGGTCAGGCGACGCGCTCGCTGGCAGCGCTCGGATGCTCAGTGACCGCCATCGAGCGGGGCGCAGACATGGCCGCACTCGCTCGCCAGCGGATCGCCTCCTTCCGCAACGTCGAAGTCGAGACGTCGATGTTCGAGGAGTGGGACGACCGCAGTCGACGCTTCGATGTGCTCGTGGCTGCATCGTCGTGGCACTGGGTCGACCCGTCGATCGGCTGGCAGCGAGCGCACGACGTGCTCTACCCCGCAGGCTGGATGGCACTGCTCGGCAACGTCGTTGTCCGCCGACCGGGAGAGCCGGAGGTGTACGCCGAGACCGCCGATCTCCACGAGCGGTTCTTCCCCGGGAACCCCGGCTGGGGTCATCCTCCTTTGGAGGACGACGTGCGCACCACCGACAAGGGCTGGGGCCTGGTCGAAGATCCCGGCGGATTGTTCGGCCCAACGATCGTGCGCTGGTACCCGACCGTTCAGTGGTTCAACGGGGACGGCTTTGCCGATCACCTTCGCTCATTGTCGCTGTACCGGAGACTCGACCGCGACGTCCGTGAGCCCCTGCTCGATGCAATCGCCGAGCGCATCCGCACGCGGATGGGCGACCGAGCACCACGCCGTTACTTGAGCGTCCTCCGTGTCGGACAGCGCGCCGAGTGAGCCCAATGGTGAAGGACCTGCCGCTTCAGCGGCAACGGACCCACCGCACTTTCATGCCTGCCTGCCGAAAACGCCGTGGGTTCCCAGTGAAAGCACGTCAGTCACGCTGAACTCACGGCCGACGTGCCGTTAACGAGCGGCGATCCAGGTGACAAGTAACCCGCCAGTAGCTTTCAGGTCCAAGGTCGGCCCCCTTGCCGGGACGTGGCGAGGGGGCCGAGTGGTGTGCGTTGGTGTTCAGGCCGCGGCCACCTCCGGTTTCGGCTCAGGATCGGTCGGGGTGGGGACCGCGAGTTGGAGGCGGCTGCCCATGGCCTCGGTGACGAACTGTTCGGCGAAGGCCACTTCGGTCCGCCACACCTCCCATGCCGCAGCGACGACCCTGGGGTTGTCCGTGGCGCCGTCGAAGTCCTCGTCGGAGTCGGCAGTCGAGGAGAAGAGGGCCAATGCGTCCTGCCCGGCCAGGTCCCGCCGGAACCAGCGGCGTTCCACATCGGCGAGGTGTGGACCAGGCCGAGGAGCGAAAGCGTGGACGGTTCCACGGACCGCAGGTACAACTCCGGGCCCAGGCCGGAGCACTTCAACTGCAGTGTGGCGCGCTGGGCGCTCAGGACATCGATGAGCATCCGCCGTTCGTCGCCGGTCGTAGGGCCGGTGAACCGGCGATCGCTGTCGGCGCCGCCGAACAGTTCGGCTCGGGATCGCTCATGTCCGCCCTTCCGTTCGCGCTGTGCGCGCGACCGTGACCGCCACGGTCGCGTACCGCATGGTTAAGCCGCCACCCATCGTCTCTGGCCGACGCCGGGCACCTGCTGTTCGCCAACCGGGAAGGCACCGAGCCAAGACCGCGGCCGTCCGCGCGGTCGTCACCCCACGGTCATCGCCGGTGTCGCACGAGAGCCATGAATGCCCGTCAGGGCTTCACAGCGTGGAGGATCCGCATCCCCCTGGAATCTGCGGCGTCGTGGCGGACGTCCAGTCCTGCCGCCCGGCACTGTTCGATCAGCCAGGAGGACGCGAGTCGCAGCTTGGGGTAGCTGCTTGCCTGTTGCTGCCAGGAGCCGTTCGTCCGGGTGTGGAGCAGGTCGTGGACGATCACCGTGTCCTCGTCGCGGTATTCGAGGAAGCAGGTGAGCAGCCGGTTGTCGCTGCTGCGGACCGGGATGAAACGGTTCGTGCCGCGCAGCTCCGCTGTGAGATCGCGGTAGGTGACGACGAGATGGCCGCCCGAGACGAGGGCACGGTTGATGTGGCCGAGCAGCACGCGGACGTCCGACTTGGACGGGAGGTGGGGAAGCGTGTCACCCATGCAGACGACTGCCGCGACCGTGCCCGGCTCGGCCGCCTCGGGCAGCACGGTGCGGATGTCGCCGTGCACCGGCCGTACCGCCTCGGCGCCCCGGACGTACGAGACGAGTTCGTCGAGCAGCCGGCGGCTGGTGTCCACGGCGATCACGGGGGAGAAGCCGAGGCGGATCAGGGCCAGCGTCTGTGCACCGGAGCCGCAGCCCAGGTCGATGGCTGTCCCGTCGTCTTCGGTCCCCGCCAGGCCGAGTTCCGCGAGCAGCGCGGCCTGCCGGTCGGCGACCTCGTGGACATCCCCGCCCAGCATCCAGGTGTAGTGCTCGGCGAGCAGCCGGTCGTAGTGGTCGACGGTGGTACCCGCGTCGGGGGTCATGGCGTGCTCCTTCGGGTTGTCTGTCCGCCGGTCTGCGCGAGCAGCGAGGCGTCGGGCCAGGTGAAGCGGAGCTTGGCGGGGGAGCCGGCGAGCCGGGACGCTACGCCACCGGGGGGCGAAACCGGTGTTTTCTCGACGCAGGTGCCGCCCAGGGCTCGGTAGAACTCCTGGGCCGCCGTGTTCTGTTCGAGCACCCACAGGTAAATGGCGTTGCTCCTCGCGCGCTCGGCAACGGCCTCCGCGGCGCGGGAGAGCAGCGCGGTGCCGAGGCCCGTTCGTCGGCGGTGCTGGGTGACGTGCAGGTTGTCGATGAGGCTGCCCCAGCGGCCGTCCTCGTCGAAGACCACGTGGACGAACCCCGCAAGCCCGGTGTCGTCCTCGGCCACGACTGTCACACTGCCGCTCGGGGCGGAGAAGCGCGAGGACCAGACGGCCCGCCGGTCGGCCACCACATCGCCGTCCAGGAACGCGTCGGAGTACGCGCCGCGGTAGTGCCGACGCCAACTGTCGGCGTGCAGCAGTGCCATGTTCTCGGCGTCACCGGGCCCCGCTGCCCGGAACCGTAACGACGCCGTGGGTGAGCCGGTGGGCCCGGAGGTGGCGCGCAGGCGACGCCGGGCCAGTTCGCTCGCCGCCTGCGCCGGGGTCTGGCCGTGGCGCTGCGCGGTGTCCAGCAGGTCGTCGACGGTGTCCTCGATGGCGCGGACCCGTACGCGGGCCTCGTCGGCGCTGACGCGGTGAAGTTCGGTGCTGATGGCGTTGATGACTCCTCCCGCGCTTGCGACATAGTCCGGCACCCAGAGGATGTCGCGCTGGTGCAGTAGGTCTGCGACATCCGGCGTGGCGAGCTGGTTGTTCGCCGGTCCGACCACGGCACGGCAGCGGAGATCCGCCACGGTCCGCCTGGTCAGGGTGGAGCCGAGAGCTGCGGGGACCACGATGTCCACGTCCGCGGCGAGGATCTCGTCGGGCGACCGCCAGACAGCGCCGAGCTCGTCGCTGATCTTCTGTCTGTCCGGGTCGATGTCGGTCACCGTCAGGGCGGCTCCCTCGGCCGCGAGGAGGCGGGCGAGGTCGGCGCCGACCCGGCCCAGCCCGACCACGGCAAGAGCGCGGCCGCTCAGGCTCGAGGTGCCGTACAGCCGCCGGTTGACGGCCCGCAGCGCAGCAAGCGTCCCCCGCGCGGTGTGTGGGGACGAGTCGCCGCTGCCGCCCAGATGGGCCGGTCGGCAGAACACATGGGGGGTCGTTTCCCCGATCAACGCCATGTCGTCGGGGCTGGTCCCGACATCCGGCCCGGCCGCGTACACACCACCCAGCGACGCGATGACGTCCGCCACGTCGTGCAGCACGTCGCGGCGCCGGTCGGCATCGAGTTCCCTCCCTTCCGGCATGGCTACGACGGCCTTCCCACCGCCGCTGGGCAGCCCGGCCACAGCGAACTTCGAGGTCATCGCCGCCGACAGGCGAAGGGCGTCGGCGAGGCCGTCCCGCCAGTCGGGGTAGTGCCAGAGCCGGAGGCCGCCGGCCGCCGGACCGAGCGCCGTCGAGTGAACAGCCACGATCACCGGTAGCCGGGAGCGCCGACCGGTGTGGATCGCGACCTGCTCATGATCGAGCATGAGTCCGCCAGTCCCTTCGTTGCCCGATTCGATGACGTCATACTGGACGGCTGACTCGCTGGTGAGGCACTTGGCCGAACGTTTGGCTGAAGATCGGGTACGGTAGCCGGCCATGGATGAACTTGATTCGGAGATCGTCCGGCTTCTCCAGACAGATGCACGGCAGTCCAACCGCGAACTCGCCCGGCAGCTCGGCATCGCCCCCTCGACCTGCCTGGAGCGGGTTCGGGCGCTCCACCGCCGGGGAGTCATCCGCGGCTACCACGCCGACATCGATCCCGCGGCCCTCAACCGCGGCGTTCAGGCGCTCGTGTCGGTTCAGGTCCGCCCTCTCAGCCGCGCCGTCATCGACGCCTTCAAGGTCTTCGCCAGCGGCCTGCCGGAAGTCCTCCACGTCTTCGTACTCTCAGGGGGCGACGACTTCCTCCTTCACGTCGCCGTTCAGGATCTGGACCACCTGCACGCCTTCCTCACCGACCGGCTCAGCAAGCGCGGAGAAATCACCGGCTTCCGCACCTCGGTCATCTTCCAGCAGGTGAGCAACACCGCCCCCGCACGCCTTCCCACGCGCAACTAGGCACCGTCCGGGGGCGATCCAGGTGGAGCAGAGCTGGCGGCGCAAGGTGTCGTAGGTCCACCGACGGCACAACGCGCCATATGCGTGCCGCAAGCTCAGAAGACTTCCCCGCCCGCCGGACGGAAGGGCATCTGACCAGGTATTTCTCCGTCTCCCCGGCAGGTTCGAACCTGCGACACCCGCTTTAGGAGAATGTCCGGCTCAGCTCCGCGGGCCGGGGAACGCCCGGACAGTCCCGGCGATCGATGTCGCCTCGACGGAGCTGTTCGTTCTCCACTCCAGCACTTGTACGACGCGGGCGAGCTGCTGGACCTGCGCTTGGAGCTGGGCACGCTCTTCCTTCGCACGGGTCAGCGCGGCACGCAGGGCCTCGTTGTCATGGTGTAGACGATCAGCGATGGCCGGACGGCCGGCCAGGGCCAGGGCATAGAACAGATCTTTGAGCCCGGTGTGCTTGTGGGTGAGCTTGTTATGGCGAAGCCCGGCCTCGGCGGCGAGGGACTTGATGGTCAGCTTGCCGTCAGACCGAAGCGGCGCGCCAGCCAGGAGCCTGATCATGGCGTCAGTGATGGCCTGATCTCGGCCTTTTCCTGGGCGGAAGCGGTGGTCTCGGTCAGCACGGAACCGATGGCGGCGGCTACCTGAACAGGGGACTCTGAGAGTTGGCTGGTTGTGGTTGTCAAGGGGTGCTCGTCGGATGGGCGCGGTTGGCTTCGTGCTGGCTGATGATTGGGCTCCCGGCTGTGCACGCTGTGCGGAGCCGCGCAGGAGCTGACGCCTCTGCTGCGCGGCTTCGACCACATCACCGACTCCGCCCCCGACGACTCCTGACCCCTGCCGCCGCACCGTCGGCGGCCTGGAGCGGCGGGCCCCGCCCTGCGCGCAACACCGGCGAGGCGCTCCGATCCCCGGCAGTGGCCGCGCCACCCATCCCGCCCTCCCACTCCTCAACTCCAACCAGGGACACGGGCGAAAGGGGCCGCAACAGGGATGTCAGCACCCCGACCACGCCCACACGCCCGCGGTGACCTGGGCGAACTCCAGGACACTGGGAAGGGTCGCGCAACTTTCATCGCAACACCTAGCGCAACAGATAGACGCAACATCTGCGGCAACAGCGGTGCGGCGCTGAGGCGGCTTGTGCCGCTGCCCGGGCGCGGGCCGGCTGCCGCAGCCGCGTGCCCGTCCCGCGCGCCGTCCGCAGTGTGTTCCGGCCGCATCACCCGCCCGGGCCAGCCGTGCGGGAGGGCGAGTGTACGACGATCGGCGGGCTCAACACGCTCCGCAGGTGACACTCACTTCCAGGCTGGATGTGAACCGCCTGGCGGACTTTGTTGCCGCTTCAGCGGGCCGTCACAGACCGCGTGTTACCCCGTTCGGGTGACATCCTGGAAAGAACCCTTGTCTGTGCACCCGGCCGCAAAGTATCACTGAAATACCGGCAGGCAGCCCATCCACGCCGGAAGGCGTGACATCTCGCATGTCCGCCGGTCTGCGGAGCTGCCTCAGCTCTTTACGGCGTCGTGATGCCCCCATTGACGCGGCAAGCAGGCCACACGGTGGCCCCCGCGCAGGGCCACTCTCACTCAGTCAGCCGTTCCGATGCGTGCCGTAGTGAGCAGACCCATTTCTGACATTGGGTGACGACGCCACAGGCGTTTTCAGTCGCTCGCGTTCAGGAGTCGAGGCGACCTGCTCGGTGTAAACGTACACCGGCGGCATCGAGCGGATCATGCACCGACCACTCCTTCAGGAGACCTCCATGTCAGTGAATCTGCTGCCTGTCCTGCCCCCCGTCCTCACGCAGCCGACCCTGTTCGCTGCCGTTCCGGGCTTCGGGTCCACCGCAGGCGGGAACACGGTGCTGCTCATCGGCGCCAACCTCGGCGGAGCCACCTCGGTCACCTTCGGCGGTACGCCGGCCACCATCGTGTCCCAGGACCCGCTCGGCTTCCTGCTCTACGTCACCGCGCCGGCGCACGCTGCGGGCAACGTCCCGGTCATCGTTACCACGGCCGCCGGGGCGAGCACTCCCGCGAACTACACCTACATCGCCCCGCCGGTGCCCCCTCCGCCGACCGTCGTCGGTATCACCCCGCAGTTCGGACCGGCGAGCGGCGGGACGCCGTTCACCATCGTAGGCACCAACCTCACGGGCGCGTCGGTCACCTTCGGCGGTGTACCGGCCACCAACATCCACGTGATCGCCGGGGTGGTGTTGACCGGCCTGACGCCTCCCGGGGCTGCGGGCAACGTCGCGGTTCAGGTGACCACCCCGGCGGGCAGCGTGACCGTTCCCGGGGGCTTCACCTACGTCTCCCCCGCACCGCCGATCGCGGTGTCCATCACCCCGGTGACCGGGTCGATCACGGGCGGCACGCCTTTCGTGATCATCGGGACGAACCTGACCGGTGCTCAGGTGACCATCGGCGGTGTGGCCGCGACCAACGTCGTCGTCGCCCCGACCGGAACCGTCGTCGCCGGTCTGACTCCTCCCGGAGCGGCTGGTAACGCTTCGGTCGTCGTCACCACTCCCGCGGGCAGCACAACCGTGACCGGCGGGTTCACGTACACCGCCTAGGTGCGCTGTCCCGGGACGTCGGTGACACGCGTGCTGGGTGCTTGAGCAGGTGAGGGCCTTCTGGCTCGGTGTGGACCGCGGATCTGCACCGGCAGCCGGAAGGCCCTCATACGCTGCAAACAGACACTCATTCACGCAGCACTCCACTGGTGCGCGCGGCCACCGCGCCACTCGATCCACCGGTCGTCGTCCAGGATCTGCCGGAATTCTGGATGCCCGAGCCCTCGAGGAACACCACCAGATCGTGATCACTGTAGGCGGTGCCGAGGAGCTCGTCCCGGCCCTGGGAGTGCACGGTGACTCTCCGGCCAGCCGCGCGGGAGGGCGGATGTACGACAATTGGCGCGCTGCTCACGATTCCCAGCCTGCCCCGGGCAGGCCCGCCCGGCGAGCCCGCTGCGGCAGTCAAGGGCTATCGCCGGAGCAGTAGAAGCGGCACGTCACGCCGGGGCCCCGGGGTGCGTGGTGCGTGTTCGCCAGGGCGCGGGTCGGACAGCGCGTGGCCACCGGGCCACCGCGACAGCTCAGTGGACAGGGGCGGCGCCGTCATCGACTTCCTCCGGCCCCCAGCCCGTGAGGTCCAGCAGCAGTCCGTCCAGCGGCCCGCCGATGAGCGCGGTGTACGTCTCGTGCGGCAGCGGGCCGGGGTCAGGGTCGTCGTGGCCGTGACCCCGGCCGCGCAGCAGCTGCTCATCTCCGTTCATCCGACCAGCCTTCCAGCCGCCACCGACAACAAGATCCGTCAGCACCGGCCCCCAACGCTGTTCCGGCGATCAGCCAGCTTTTTGGGCTTCGTGACCCAAGGACTCAGGTGGTGCGCCGGGGCTTGCGCGGTCCAGTCTTCTTCGTGATGGTCTTCTTCGCCATGGTCTTCCTGGCGGGCGCCTTCGCCGTCTCCTTGGAGGCAGCTTTCTTCTCGGGCATCTCGTGGACCGTGGCGGCGTCGCCCTCGCCCTTGGCGCGTCTGGCCTGTGCCTTGCGGACGCTCGCCTGCAGGGCAGCCATGAGGTCGACGACCTCCCCGGCCGGTGCCTCCGGCGCCGACGTGGTCGGTGCCGCACGGCCTTCGGCCTTCGCCTCGATCACCGCCGTCAGCGCCTGCCGGTACCCGTCCTTGTAGCCGGTGACGTTCCCGGCCAAGCCGTATCCGCGACCCACCGCGCCGCATCCTGCAGAGTCCGCCGTCCATGCGCCCTGGCGAACGCTCGTACTCGTTCTCACGTAGGCGCAACACCTCAGACGGATGGATCGTTCGGTCATTCAGCCCAGAGCCCAGCCCATGTCGGGCGCGCTTCCGAATCGGTGGGACTACCTTCCGCTGGGCTGGCTACACACCGCCCGAACACCAAGACCGTTCAGGGCACAGCGTCTGCTCCACTCCCGTGCCTGACCGTCCGCCACTGCCGATCGAGGGACTTGATGGCAACACGTACCGAACCGGTTGCTCCGGTCCCCGCGGTAGAGCGCCGCAGGAGGGGGCAGGTGCTCGTTTCCTGGCTGACGACGACCGATCACAAGAAGATCGGTCACCTCTACCTGATCACGTCCTTCGGGTTCTTCCTGGTCGCCGGGGCGCTGGCGATGGCGGTCCGGGCGGAGCTGGCACGCCCGGGGCTGCAGCTCTTGTCCAGCGAGCAGTACAACCAGGCGTTCACGATGCACGGCACGATCATGCTGCTGCTCTTCGCGACGCCGACGTTCGCCGGGTTCGCCAACGCGATCATGCCGCTGCAGATCGGCTCTCCGGACGTGGCATTCCCCCGGCTGAACATGTTCTCGTACTGGCTGTTCCTCTTCGGCGGCCTGATCGTCCTCAGCAGCTTCTTCACCACCCAGGGCGCCGCCGACTTCGGCTGGACCGCCTACACCCCCCTCAGCGGCGGCGAGCGCACCCCGTACGTCGGCGGCGACATGTGGGTCATGGGGCTGGCGCTGGCCGGGTTCGGCACCATTCTCGGCGCGGTCAACTTCATCTCCACGATCATCTGCATGCGCGCCCCCGGCATGACCATGTTCCGGATGCCGATCTTCACCTGGAACGTACTACTCACCTCGGTACTGGTCCTGCTCGCCTTCCCCGTCCTGGCCGCAGCCCTGCTCGCGCTGGAGGCGGACCGCCAGTTCGGCGCCCACGTCTTCGACCCCGAAAACGGCGGTCCCATCCTCTGGCAACACCTGTTCTGGTTCTTCGGCCACCCCGAGGTCTACATCCTGGCCCTGCCGTTCTTCGGCGTGATCACCGAGATCCTGCCGGCCTTCTCCCGCAAACCGATCTTCGGATACATGGGACTGGTCGGCGCCACCATCGCCATCACCGGCCTGTCCGTGACCGTGTGGGCCCACCACATGTTCGCCACCGGCGCCGTCCTGCTGCCGTTCTTCTCCTTCATGAGTTTCCTCATCGCCGTACCGACGGGCGTGAAGTTCTTCAACTGGATCGGCACGATGTGGAAGGGGTCGATCTCCTTCGAGCCACCCATGTTGTGGGCGTGCGGCTTCCTCGTCACCTTCCTCTTCGGCGGCCTCACCGGCGTCCTCCTCGCCTCACCGCCGATGGACTTCCACGTCACCGACAGCTACTTCGTGGTCGCGCACTTCCACTACGTGCTCTTCGGCACGATCGTCTTCGCCATGTTCGGCGGGTTCAGCTTCTGGTGGCCGAAAATGACCGGCACCATGCTCGACCACCGCCTGGAGAAGATCCACTTCTGGACCCTGTTCGTCGGCTTCCACACCACGTTCCTCGTCCAGCACTGGCTCGGCGCCGAGGGCATGCCCCGCCGCTACGCCGACTACCTCGCCGCCGACGGCTTCACGTGGCTGAACACCCTCTCGTCCATCGGCGCCTTCCTGCTCGGCCTGTCCACCCTGCCGTTCCTCTACAACGTCTGGAAGACCGCCAAGTACGGCAAGCGGATCGAGGTCGACGACCCCTGGGGCTACGGCCGGTCCCTGGAATGGGCCACATCCTGCCCGCCCCCGCGCCACAACTTCGTCACCCTGCCGCGCGTCCGTTCCGAATCCCCCGCCTTCGATCTGCACCACCCCAAGCTGGCGCAGATCGAGCACCGTGAGAACGTCGGCAAGCGCGACGCCGTGGACGCCGAAAGCCACAAGGACGAACCGCGGTGAAACGCGCCCGACACCAGACACCGCACGACGGGCGCGACAGATCGCCTACCGACGCAATCGAGGCCTATCTCCTCGTCCATGCCCACCATCAACAGGCACACCGCGAAGCCGAGAACCTCTGTGCCCGGATGCCCTGGCTGACCACCGCCCAGGCCGAGGACCTTACGCGCCACTACCTCCGCCAGCGCATCGACCTCACCCGTCGGATGCTGCTGACCACGACCGAGCGGGCCACCCAACTCCGGCAGGAGTACGAAACCCGCTACGCCCTCCTGCGACGCTCCCTGCTCAAACGCCACGCCGCCTGCGCGTCCGCCGTACTCGCCTGCGTCGGTGGCATCACCACACTGGCCTGCCTGCTCACCCGCTGACCTGGGACCCCGTCGAACGGGCACGAGCGGCTTCAGCCGTCGCCGCAGTCGGCGGTCCGCGAAGTACTCGGGGAGCGCCGGCCTTCGGGGCGGGTGCTGCAGAAGCTGGGCGGCGGCTGTGGTCCGGCCCGGGGTGTCCCACACGCCGGACCGTGAGAAGACGCCGCAGGGCGCGCCCCGCTGTTCGACTTCGAGGGGGAGCGCGCCCTGGATGTCGCGGAGAACCCGTCGACGCGACTGTGCACGCCGAGCGAGAGTCGCGCGACGATCAGATCACCGGCGCTGCCGGCCTTCGACAAGTCGGTGCAGCAGGTCCAGGAGCCGGTCACCCATGGTGGGAGAGCCTGACGTGGCAGCGCGTTCCGCCCGCAGGAAGTACTGCTTGCTCGACTCCTTCCCGTTCAGCCAACGCTGCCCGGATCCGACGATGACGGTTTCACGATCACTCATTGGATTCCCCCAGTGCCTCGACGCAGTCTGGCTGATCTCTTTCACTGTATCCAGTCTCATTCCCCGCCATGGATGGAATCCGCATCAGCCCCGGACACTTTTTCCGGATCATGTCCGTCAGCGGGTGCACCGTTCACGGACGGTGATTTTCTGAGGGAACCGTTGGCCTGAGCGGGTAGGCTCCGGACATATGCCGTGAGATCAGCTACCGCCTGATTGGCGCCGATCAGGTGTGCGATTGCCCCGTACTTCTTCCTTTCGTTTCCGTCTTCAAGGCACCCGGCCTCGACGGCCTGCACGATCAGGATCCCCTTGGGGATCGCCCCCGCACGGACAGGAACAAAGAGAGCTGTGGTGTATCCGTCGATGAGATCGATGCGCCACTTCTCGGGATCTTCTTCATAGTTTTTGACGTACCGGTCTTTGGTTCCTGTAGCAATATCCAGGAGATAAGATCCGGTACCCCGGTCCACTTTGTAGTAGGCGGGGAGTTCTGCGGTTTCTGTCGAGGTGACACGCTTGGCGAGCCTTTCCGCCCCCTTGTTGTCGGGGTCTTCTGCCAGCGCGTAGAACGCAGCAACGCAGTCGGCTCCCTCCATCAGATGTGCTGCGGTCTGCACCAGGCCCCGGTTGATTCCCCCTCGCAGGTCAGGGTCGTCTGTCGACATCGACGCGAGAGACGCCAGATTTTCGGCCACAGGATGCACGCCCGCCTGGAAGATCACATCTGCGCGTTTGTCGGCCGGCAGGTGGGCGGCGGGAACCGACTGGTGTCCCTGCACGAGAAACGTCAACCCAGCCGCTGCCGCGGCGGCGAGACCTCCGAGAACCAAGAAGACGGCGTTCAACTGCCGGTCGCCATTGGCAATCACACCGAACACAGCCGACGCCCCACTGAGCAGCCCGACGATGACCGTGACCACCAGCCGGAATTTAGAAGTATGACACATACAAGTCCTTTCCTGCCGTTCAGTGAAGTTCACACCAAAACACAGCAGGACAGAGTTTCCGGTTCCAGAGAAAAACAGATTCACGCGCAAGAGTGAACACAACACAAGCCTCGACCAACCGGGAAAACAAGGGACGGCGCAGCAACGAACCGATGCACCCCCTTCGCATCAGCGAGCCCCACACCTCGCCGGACACATAATCAATAGATATATCTACCCGGGAGGCAGAAAACCACTCTTCGACTGCCTAGAGAGCGGGCATACCCGGCCAGCAAAAAAAGCCGTGGCCATCAGGGCGTGATCTTCCTTGCCCCCAAGCTCGGTCTCGTGCCTCGGCAAGGTAGCGACTGGTGAACTTGGCCGCGAACGCTTCCTGGTCACCAACGCCTACTTGGGTCGAGGAGTCTGGTCGGCCGGAGAGCGCCGCGTATCCGCGCCGCTTTGCGGGCCTTCGGTAGGCAAACAATCGTGCCCCGGTCCCGCAGCAGTGGGCCGGGGCGCATGCACGAGGTGGCCCTCACCGGTCACGGCCGGTGGCTGGCGCACTCCCGGCAAGGTTCGCCCTGCCGCCTATGCGCAGCCCGGTGGTTCATCCTCGGTCGGTACGAATTGCATCGTGGGCATCCCGGCGGTGTCGAAGTTGGCGGTATCAGGGCCGATCAGGGTCATGTAGCCCGCGAGCCTCTGGCTGTCTTGCGAGGGCAACTCCCCCTCGACCTGCTCGACACCGGGGAACACGGAGTCGAGGACCCACCAACGGCCACCGAACTTCACCCACTTGATCCCGCAGTGCGTATAAATGTCGTACGGATACGGCCTGTGCTGCTTGGGCTTGGCCGGCCCTTCCTGCCACTTGCCCTCCGCGACGGTGCGGGCGGGCAGGGTGGGGCCGGTGTACCCCTCGTCGCCCGGGTTGTCGGACGAGGACGAGCACCCGGAGAGCAACAGCCCGGCACTCAGGAACAGGACGGCGGCTTGGCGCGAAACTCTCATGTACCTCAGACGCTCCACACACACGTTCCGTTCGATCCCTGCCGGTTAAACGACTTCCCAACGAGAATGTCAAGCAGCTGTGACTGATAGTGCAGCTTGATGCCACGCTCCGTCGCGGATCATCGCCCATAGAGCGTTGGCTCTGCGACGGGCGAGGGACAGCACGGCCTTGTTATGTCCCATACCCTCCGCGCGCTTTCGTTCGTAGTACGCCCGCGACGCGGGACACGACCTCAGGCTGGCCATGGACGAGAGGTAGAAGGTCCGCAGGAGGCCGCGGTGGTAGCGGCGGGGCCGACGCATGTTGCCGCTGACGCGTTTGGGGTCGCATGGAACGGGTGGCGCGCCGGCGAAGGCGGCCAGCCGGTCGGATGTGCCGAAGGCTTGCATGTCGCCGCCGGTCGCGGCCATGAAGATTGCCCCGAGCATGGCGACCATGCCGGGCAGGCTGCGGATCACCTCGGCGTTCGAATGCTCGTGAAACCGGGCCTCGATCAGGGCGTCGAGCTCTGTCAGCGGTCAAACAATTCCCCACGATCTGCATGATCAGCGTCACGCAATTCGGCTCTGTCGCTGATCTTGTGACTGGTTGCCCGCCATCGTAAGCGGCTGGGAAACTGGGTAACTGCCGTGACGATGGCTGATGGGACCCGGTAGGGTTGTGATCTTCGGTTGGCGGAAGCCACCCGGAGTCCCCCTGAGGCTGTGCCGACACGATGAACCCCGACGACACTCCCGCACGGCTCCGACTCGACCGGGCTCTGGACTGCTTGGACGTCACCTTTCGCAGAATGACCGCCCGCAGCGATGAGACCCAGTGTGACTGCCACTGGGGCAGCGAAGAAGAGCTTGCGCAATTGAAGGTCCCGGACGTGGTGCTCGACCCGGACCTTCTGCGTCGCACCTGGGATGCCCCCGACTGGAACGACCACGGCGCGGTGCTGCGCCGTATCCTGCCTCAATTCGCCAGGGCGCTGGTCAGTGGCCTCGTGGAGCCCATGTTTGGCATGGACGAGGTCGGACGTTCGTTCATTCGCGGCCACTGGCGGCAATGGCCTGCGCACCAGAGCGCGGCGGTGTGGGAGTTCCTGCGTGCCTGGTGGGCTCACACCCTCGCCGAATCGGATCCGGCCGTCCCCGTGCATGAGGTCCTCGCGCTGTGCGCCGAGGCATCTGCCACGCTCAGCCCTTGGCTCAACACCTGGGAGGCACTCGAAGACCGCGTTGCCGACCGGCACCTGACCGAAGCAGCTGCCCACTGGGAGTACGACCTTCTGGGCGATCAACTTCCATGGGACGCGTGGGACAACGCAGATGACCTGCGCACCGAGCTCGCGGCCTGGTTGGTCCGTCACGCCCCTGCGCGGCTTCAAGCCCAGGACGCTCCCGAGGAACTGCTTCACCGCATACGACTCATCGGACTCACCGGCCCCGCCCGCTGGGAGGACCCGCACTGGCCCAACCACCGCTATTGAGCCGGCTTCACCGCGCACCCTTCCCTGGTATCAAGGGGCCGCCTTGACCTGATTGGGCAGCTTCAGGGCGTGAGGAGTACGCGCTTGCGGAGCAAGTCGAGGTTTGCTCGTCCATATCCTTGCCTTTTGAGTAGTTTCGTCCTTGTGGCCTGCCCTTCGACCTGGCCGGAGCTCCAGGGGGTGGAGAGTCCGGCGGTGACGGCGTCGATGTCGCGGCTCAGTCCGTTGATCAGGGAGTGGAGAGCGGGCAGGTCGTCGGCGAGGACGCGCTCCATCCAGGCGGGCAGTTGGTCGCCCCGCAGGTCACGCATCATGGTGGCGAAGTCGCGGACGTGGTGGGTGACGGCGTCGAGCTCGGGGCAGTTGGTCCGGATCTTTTTTAGGTCGGCGGCATCATGGGCGGCCAGGTTTCCGGGGTCGGTCATGATCCAGCGGACGATACGACGCGATCGTGGAGCCGGGCGGCGTGCGGGTGGCGTGGCGATGGCGGCCTTGAGCGGGCGGAGGTAACGCTGGACGGTCTGGATGCTTCCGATGAAGCCCAGGGTGACGATCTCCTGGTGGAGCTGGGCAGTGTCATGACAGCCCTCATTCCATCGCTGGTGGAGGTAGGGCTTGTACTCGTCCAGGATGGTGGAGCGGTTGGTCGCTTTGACCAGCAGTTCGTCGATGCTGGTGGCGCGGGCGAAGCGGCGTACGGTGGACCGGTCCAGCTGCATCGTCCGGCAGATGTTCTCCAGCGTGCTGCCGTCCAGGAGCTGTCGCACGGCGATGTAGCGTTCCCTGGTCCGGGTCACCAGGCGGCGTTCGCGTCCGCAGACGTCGAGCATCTCGGCAGCCGGTGCCGGCGGCGGTGTCTGCCAGATGTCGTCGCTGGTCGGCGGGGCTGCCGGTGCGGTGCTCTCGAACCCTGCGCGGACGCAGGCGTGGTGGGCGGAGACGATCTTTTCCACTGCCTCACCGAGGTTGTGCCACAGATGCCAGGCATCGGCGACCTGCACCGCTTGCGGCGCTCCGTTGCGAGCACCTTCGGCATAAGCCCCGACCCGGTCCCGGCAGATGATCTCTACTCTGGCGCCACCGACCGCGGCATCCGCGAGCCGTCGTATGTACCGGCCGTGCACCCGGCCCGACGTACTACCGCAGTGCGGGCATTCCGCACCCGACGAGCGGGCCCGCGCATGCAGCGTGACCACCCCGGCCACAGCCCGCTCGACCAACTCCACCACGACGCCGGCCAGATGAGGGAACAGCACCTCGAAACTCCGCGAAGAACACGCGAGCCACGATCACAGCCACCACTGACACCGACAGCGTCACAAGATCAGCGCCAGCGCCGAACTACGTGACCGTCCACAGACGATGGGGCCCGGGTAGCGGGGGGGGACGCGGGGATGTACTTGCAGACGGTCATGCTGTTGCCGAGGGCGGAACGGCTGCACAGCTGCCCCCAGGTGATGTCGACGATGTATCGCAAGACCGTCAGCCAGATACTCGGAGCCGATGACGGGCTCGTGCTGTTCTGCGGCGTCGCGGTGGGATTCGAGAAGGAAGGCGTGCCACGGCTGCGTACCGGGCGGGCGGACATGACAGAAACAGTGAGCTTCATCGGAGTATGACCCGCTGACCAGTGGTGCTCGCAGCAGACGGGTCGTCAGTCCGTGTTGCTCCGCTCACCGCGGGCTCGGGTTTGGGCGAGGCGGAAGGAGTCGGTGCCGGTCTCGATAATATTCCCGCCGAAGGTGAGCCGGTCGACGATGGCCCCGCAGAGCCGCGGATTCGTGAAGGTTTTCGTCCAGCCCACCCAAAGTGGGTCACGATTTCAGCCGACGCCGACAACCCATAAGGGTTGGGGTCCTGTGTCGGGGAGGAGGCGGCTCGTCAGGTACCGGGGCTCAGACGGTTCCCGCAACGGGGGGCCGTCCCCCGCGGAGCGGCATGATGCGCGGCTTCGACCGCGCCAGCACTCTGGTGACGCCACAACCACAGAGACGTCACGGACAGCAGGCCGGTAAAGACCACCAGGAAGAGCACGGACACCCACATGGGCCGGCTCCCGGGATGCTCCCATCCCTCCCAGGCAGCAAGTGCCGCCCACAGGAATGCGGCCGCCGCGTAGAAGACGCGGATTTGGCGCAGCTGCCGCACGGCCCGCACGGGCATGGAGTGATCACTTTTCGGTGCCATGCCAGCCCGTGTACCCCCAACTCTCCCCGATTCACCGGGCACGCGCCCAGAAAACCGGCCTGACGGCCACCCCCCGGCCATGTGCGCCTCTTCCGTACTCGGCCAGGGGGGCGAAAAGCGCACGCAGTACCCCTGTGGACGAATGCCGTACAGCCCTGCCCCCCACACACGACCGCTGACGTGTGCGAGTGAATTGACCCATTTCCTGATGGTATCGAGGTGATCGGGTCGGCGTATGCGGGGGACCCGGAGGGTCAGACAGTGAGGAGCCGCCATGACCAGCCCGCACGACGATGAACTGTCCCCGTCGGAGCAAGTCAGCTGCCCAGCTCGGAGGAGAGAACAGCATCCTGGTCACCCGCGAACTGATCTACCGATACGTCACCCAGCCACTCCCCACTACCGGCGCCGCACTGGAGGAGCTGACCAGCCGCGAACGCGAAGCGGTCGCCCTGGCCGCACAGGGCCTGTCCAACGACCAGATCGCCGACCACATGGTGATCAGCCCGATGACCGCGAAAACCTACATCAATCGGGCCATGACCAAACTCCACGCCCGCGACCGGGCCCAACTCGTGGTCCTCGCCTACGTATCCGGCCAGGTGGCCCCGCGCAACCGCTGACAGCCGGGCAGCGGTGGCCGACTTCGCGGTGGCGGGGACGGGTCAGGTGACCGCCAGCCGACCAGCACGGCTACGACCCCGAGCGCCCTGCTCTCAGCAGAGCGTTCGCAACCCCCGCTGCAGCCCCAGCAACCAGACGGCCGCTTGCGGCCAGCACACCGAACTGCCGGCCGTGCTGCAGCACGAGGGCCAGAGAGATCACAGATCCGCCGATCGCACCGATCAGCGCCGGCCCGGCACCGGCGTAGGAACCCTTGCGCCGCGGCACTGCTGCGCAGCCGATCGAACCGGGAGCCTCCGAGGATCACAAGCAGGAACGGCGGCCCGAAGGCCACCGCGGCAGACTACAGCTCGCCGGCGAGCCCGGCGGGGGCAAAACCGACCACCGTCAACCGTCTGCACCACTGGCCCAGGCTTTATGGATCCGCCCGTGAACCGCTCGACCTATGGCTCCCGGTCGTCACGCGGTACATGCCGATCGAGCCGTGTGCGGCGGTGTCGGCGAAGCCGAACTTCTCGTAGAGGAAACGTGCGGGACCGTCCGCGATCAGTGAGACGTAGGCGGTTGCGGGCGCCCGGCGCTCCAGTTCCTCGATGAGCGCGGCCACGATGCGCTTGCCGAGACCGCGGCCCTGATGTGCGGGGTGGACGCACATGTCGACGATCTGGAACGCGGTACCGCCGTCACCGATGATCCGCCCCATGCCGATAAGCTCCTTCTCATGGTGGAGGACCACTCCGTGCCACGTGTTGGGCAGGGCGAGCGCCACCGCCTCGGGGTCCTTGTCCGACAGGCCGGCATCGGTACGCAGGCGGCGGAAGACCTCGACGGAGGGAACGCCCACGCTCAACTCGTACGGGTCGTGCATGCTATCCACTTCCGATCGTGCGACGGGTGCCGTGACGGCCTACCGCGATGCTCGACTTGTTCGTCAGTGACCGGCTTCGGCGTGGTCGCCGTGGTCGCTGAGCTGCGCTTCGAACCAGTCGTGCAAAGCGTCGACAGTACCGGCTCTTCGGTCTCGCAGGTGAGGGTGGCTCCGTCGGGCCACTCCCGGTAGCGGACTTCGATGCGTTTGTAGCCGTCTTCTCGTCGAGTCCGCCCAGCCAGGCTGGCGATCCGTGTACGCACCCCACCTCGTCGAACGCCCCGAGGCTCACGCAGCCTGATCAACCTCAACCGACCCGCAGGAATTGACAATTACTCGATGGAACAGCGCCGGCAGCACTACGCTGATGTGTCGTGCAGGAGACGCGCCTCGACACTGCTCGGATCCGGGCGGCTCGCCGGGTAATCGACCCGATTTTTCTCGACACTCCGCTGTACCGCTGCGAGGCGCTGGAGCCCGACCTCGGGTGCACGGTGAGTATCAAGCTCGAAACGGCGAACCCGGTCCGCAGCTTCAAGGCCCGCGGCACCGAGGTCGTCGCGAGCCTGCTCGCCGACAATGGCTCGCGAGCCGTGGTATGCGCCAGCGCGGGCAACCTTGGCCAAGCCCTCGCTTGGTCCGGTCGCGGCCGGGGCCTCGACGTGACCGTCGTGGCATCCCGCTTTGCGACTGTGGCCAAGCTTGATCGCATCCGCGCGTTGGACGCCAGGTTGGAGCTGGTGGACGGCGACCACGAGATGGCTCGCGAGCGGGCGGCGGCCATCGCGCGGTACGACCGTATCCGGCTGGTCGAAGACAGCCTGGACATCGAGACCTGCGAGGGCGCTGCGACCATCGGCCTGGAACTGGTGGACACCGTGCCGTCGTTCGACGCCGTCCTGATTGCCCTCGGCGGCGGGGCGCTGGCCACCGGCGTGGGTCATGTGGTGAAGGCCTTGGCACCCGAAGTCGAGGTGATCTGCGTCCAGCCGCTGGGCGCACCGGCGATGACACACTCGTGGCGCAGGCGGCGCGTCGTCACCACCGACTCGACCAACACCATCGCTGACGGCGTCGCAGGCCGGTATCCCATCCCGGACGTCCTGGACGACCTCCTCCTGGTCGCTGACGACGCCGTCCTGGTCCAGGAGGCGTCGATCATCGCCGGTATGCGGATGCTTTTCGACCACGCCGGCCTCGTCGTCGAACCGTCGGCCGCGCTCGGTATCGCGGCGATCCTCCAGGACCGTGACCGCTTCGCCGGCCGACACGTAGTCACCATCGTGTGCGGCAGCAACGTCGACGTAGACGCCTATCACCGCTGGGTCGGTGCAGCTCCCATCCGCAGGTCTTGACAACTGCTCCCACGAAGCTGCGTAGGGCCTATCGACGGACCCAGCAGAGCAGCAGGCGCTCGCTGGCCCGGCCACCGGGTGCCCGAACGAGCCAAGCGCCTACACCGTTGTCGTGCTGGTCACCTGAGTAGCGCTTCCGCCGTGCGGCGCACCCGGGATCCCGGACGCTGACAGCGAATGGACTCAACTCGAGACCGTGACCCAGAAGGGAACGAACGATGGAAATTTCAACCATGCGTGCCAGTGAGGTTGCCGCCGAGTACACAACGCCTGACGGCTCGCTCGTGCGTCCGCTTGGCGTTCGTCCGGAGGCCGCAAACGCAGTTCGAACTTACGCCGAATCAAGCTTCACAGGCCATGTCCACCGCGGTGTGCAGGAGATCTGGTACGTCGTCTCCGGCTCCGGAGAACTGTGGCGGAGCCTCCACGGAAAGGATGACAGGACTGATCTGGAACCAGGTGTCTGTGTGACCATCCCGGTCGGCACGTCCTTCCAGTCCCGCGCCGAAAGCGACGGCCTGCAGATTGTCGCGACCCGCTGGACAGCGCGGTGGAGACCTGTCTCGCCGAGCAGGCGATGCTCGAGGAACTGGCCCGGTTCGTCCAGGCTGATGGCTACCCCAACTACCGTTTCTACGACGTCCTGGTGCTTGCTCAGCCGCACTTCATGGAGACCGTGAAGCACCAGATCAGCCGCCATATGTGGGATGAGTGCGGCGAAGGAGACATGCCGACGGCACACACCGTGCAGTTCACCCGCAGCCTTCGCCGACTCGGACTGGAGCTACCCGCGGTGCCACCCTGGGAAGACTGGCGCCCCTACGCCGGGTACAACCTGCACTTCATGCTGGCGTTCAACAGGCTCCACTACTTCAAAGCACTTGGCAGTCTCGCCATGCCAGAGCTCTTCGACGCAGACCGGGATGCCGCAGTGGTGCGCGGCTTCCAACGGCACGGGTTCGATCCTCAACAGGACTTCGAATTCTTCTTCAACCACATGGAGGCCGACGCCGAGCACGGCCCAGAGTGGCTGGACGGTGTAGTGATGCCGATCGTGGAGGCAGAGCCGGAGGCGGGCATCGAACTGATCACCGGCGGGGCCCTCCGGATGCTGGCAATGCGTCGGTACAACGCATATCTCGCTCTCCGCCTGGGCTTGCGGAAGCCTCGGCGTGCGCGCCGCTGGCCCGCTGGTTTCCGTGCGGCCCGGCGGGGCCCAAAAGCGGTCCCAGCCCGGTCGACCGAGCGCGTCCGGGCAAGCACCACCTCATCGTCGACGAGCCAGGGCAGCCTGCTCGCGTTGTCGCTGACCGGCGGAAACCGCAACGACGTCACCCAACTCCTGCCCCTCTGAACAAGATTCCGGCCGTCGCGGGCCTGGTCGGCAGACTGCGCCGACGGCCGGGCGCCCTGCTGGCCGACCGCAGCTACGACCACGACAGGTACCGCTGGCTGCTCCGCAAGCGCGGGATCCGCCCCGTGCTCACGGAGCGAGGCCAACCCCACGGAGCCTGCCTGGGCATCTTCCGCTACGTCGTCGAGCGCGCACAGTCTTCTGGCTCCACGGCTTCCGCAACCTGCGCATCCGTCGGGGAACGACGCGACGACACCTCAAAGGCGAGCCGATGGCCGCTGCCCTATGCCCCACATCGCCCGCGTGCACGCTCAAACTACCCCGGCCAACGACGGTCGCACCAACCCGCCGTACACCACGTCCGTGGAGGTGACCCTCCACACGGCGACGCGGGGTGTCGCCAGGACGAACACAGGCCACCCGGGTGCGCTGAGCCTCGCGTCCCCTGAACGGGTGACGGGCAGTCACTGCCGCACGTGCCAGCCGGTAGTGTCCACGCTGCACCGGTGCCGCCGACACGAAATGCGACGGAAGACACTGCGTTTCCCAGCCAATGCCTTGACTGCACCCGGCCAGTCCGACGGTACGGACGTGTTGGGCCCCACCGGGGCCGGCAGCCCGATTCCGGATCGGTTTGCCATGAGCATTCCATCGGATGAGGCACCCGTCATCCGTGCCGTCATGGAGGAAGGAAGGCTCGCATGACCGCCCGCCCGAGCCACACCAGCGGCCCCCTGGACCGACTGTTCGTCAAGCGCGGTACCGCGGCCGGGTTCATCATGGACTTCGACGGCCCCGCCCCCGACCGCGGGCAGTTGGCCGCGCGAGTGCTCGATCGGGCCGTGAAGCTGCCCGCGTTGAATCTCCTTGTCCCTCCCCCCGGCCGACAGCGGTGGCGATCGGCCACTGGTCCCCTCGAGGAAGCGGCGCACCTCTACGACGGCATCGTCCCCCTTGAGGACCTGGACGCAGCCACCAGCGAAATGTTGCACCGACCCCTGCCAAGCGCCCCACATCCCCCCTGGGACATGTGCTTGCTAGAGGACCCCGCCCGCCGCCACTTCCGGATCTGCTACCGCGTCCACCACGGCATCCAGGACGGGGTCGGCGCGGCTCACGCCGTGCTCGCCCTCCTCGGAGACCAGGCTACCGCGGGCCCGCATCCGCACCGCCCCGCTGCGCCCACCCCCAAAGGGGCCCTCCTGGCAGGGCGTGGCTTTTGGCACACCATGCGCCCGAAAAGGCACTGGGCCGCGCTGTATGCACCGCCGTCGCACCACATCCGGTGGATCTACCAAGACGTACCCGAAGCACGCGTACGCGAGGTGGCCGCGTCCCACGGAGTCACCACCAACGACGTGTGCTTGGCCGCCTTCGCGCAAGCACTCCGTCAATGGCACCGCACCCATTCGGCACTCGATGAGCCCTGCCCGAACATGCACGCCCTGATGCCCATGTCCCTGCGCCAAGAACACGAACGCCACGCACTGGGCAACCACCTGGCCGGCCACCGGGTGACCCTTCCCTGCTCCGCACCCGACCTCGACCAAGCCGTCCACCATGTGCACCGCCAGACCGACGCGGTGCGCGTCACCCGCGCGCGCGACGCCTTCCGCCTGGCCATGCGCATCCTTCCGCCCTGGTTGGGCGAACACGCCAGCAACGCGTTCACCGCCAAGAGGTCGACCCCGATCGTCGTGACCAGCGTTGCCCTCCCGGCCCCGATGACCTGCCTGGGCACGCAGCTGCGCGCCGCATCCATGTTCGGCAGCCTCTACAACGAGCGTCTGTGCTACGTATCCTTCACACGGGCCGTCGGCATCATCCGGTGCGGCATGCTCTATGACAGCGCGCTGCCCCATGCGGCGACCCTCCCACGGCTGTGGAGCGCCGCCTTGCTCCGGCGAGACCCATGAGCCCGGATCGTCTGTACCGGAGACCGCTGCCGCGAGCAGACGGTCTCCCGTACGACCGCCCGGATGAGCAACGGCTTCGGTGCTTCGGTTTCCCGTTCATGGCGTGGACGAAGGCCGGTGGCAGCCTGTGGGTGAGGCTGCCGCACTGGCCTCGGTGATGGTGGTGGTCGTGAAGCCGATGCGTTCGATGAGGGGTCGGAAGATGCCGGGGGCCTTCGCGATGAGCGTGTGAGCTCGTCGCACGGTGATTGTCTCTGCGCGGCGTTCGATGCCGGACACGATGCCGTGCACGACCTTTTCGATGGGAACCATTTTCCACAGCCCGCGTTTGTTTCCTCCCCAGAGGCGTTGGCCTGCCGGATCGGCATGGACCGCGTCCATCATGGGCGTCTTGAGGAAGGCGGGGTGCACGCTGCCGACCCCGATGCCGAGATGACGGACCTCAAGCCGAATGCTGTTGCACATCGCCCAGATGCCGGCCTTACTGGCGGTGTAGGAGCCCTGGAGTGGAGAGTGCACGAAGGCCGCCATGGAGGAGGTGGCCAGCAGGTAACCGCGCTCGCGCTCGACGTGCGGAATGGCGGCCTTGAAGGTCCGCCAGACTCCGGTCAGGTTGATATCGATGACACGTTCGAAGGCGTCGGGGTTGATGGTAGCCATCGGCCCGACGGTGGTGACGCCGGCGTTGGCGATGACGATGTCGATGCGGCCGAAGTGGTCGGCAGCGCCGTCGATCGCCGTCTGGATACTGTCAAGGTCGCGCACGTCCGCGTAGCTTGCCCAGGCGACGCCGGGGCCACCGAGGGCGTCGGCTTGGGCTGCGGCCGCGGTTTGGTCGAGGTCAAGGAGAGCGAGGTTCGCGCCTCGTTGGCGGAGGGCAAGTGCGACGGCGGAACCGAGCCCGCCGGTGGATCCGGTGATGACGACTGTCCGTCCGGTGAGCTCGTAGCACTTCACGGTGGAACTCCTCCAGGTGTCAAGGTCGGGCGGTTGGCAGGTGGTTGCAGGTGATGATGTGCGCCTGAACCGTGGGGTGAACGGTCACTGGGGCCAGCTGCTTTCCCCTGTCACGTCGTTCTCCGGTGCGTCACGGGGCGACCCGGGCCAACGAAGGTGTTCTGCGGCCATCACGTGGACACGGGAGTGTCAGCTGCAGGCGAGGCGGGGTCGTGCGGGAGTGGGGGCTCTGGATGCAATGGCAGACGGCTTCGCAACGCGATGGGGAGCCACCAGTTGGCTGGTCCCGCCAGCTTCATGATCGCCGGGACGAGCAGGGGGCGGATCACAGCAGCGTCCAGGAGGACGGAGAAGGCGACGGTGACAGCGATGGCTTTGATGTTGGCTACGTCGGTCACGGCGAGCGCCAGGAGGACAACGAGAACCACGGCGGCGGAAGCGGTGAAGAGGGGTGCGGCAGCCTGGAGGCCTTCGGCTGTTGCGCGGATGGTGTCGCGGGTGCGGCTGTGCGCCTCGCTGATGCGAGCGAGGAGCAGGATCTCGTAATCCATCGACAGCCCGAAGGCGAGAAAGAACGCGATCAGTGGCAGCGTGAGGTCGGTGGTGCCGGTGACGGTGAAGTCGCCGACCAGCCGGCGCAGGTGTCCTTGTTGGAAGACGAAGACCATCGAACCGAATGTCGCCGTCAGGCTGAGGAGGTTGATGAGGAGGGCTTTCAGGGGGAGGAACAGGCTGCGGGTGAAGACCAACAGCAGAGCCAGTGTTGCGACGGCCACGATGGTGAGGGAGCCGGGCAGTCTTTGGAAGACCGCGTCGCGGGTGTCGAGGAAGTCCGCTGTGGCCCCGCCAGTGATGGCGGGCGCGGGGGCCGGCTGGGTTCGGACGCTGTGCAGCAGATCGATGCCGGCGGTGCTGTAGGGCCGAGGGCTGGAGCTGATGGCCAGCCAGGTGCCGGTGGGCAGGGTGAATCGCTGCAGGCCTGCGCATGGGCTGTGGGCGGCCGCTTCGGAGGAGGGCTTGCAGAGCGGACCGAGGGGTGCCCCGTCCAGGTAGGTTCCGGTTGCCGTGCGCAGTCCCTGGACTCCGGGGAGTTCGGACAGTTGCCGAGCGTAGGCGTCGAGACGGTCGGCGCTGTCTTGGCCGGTGGGGTACCAGTCGGGGAGGACGATGTCGATCTCGGTGCCTACCTGGGGAAAGTCGGTGCGTAGATCCTGCATCGTCCTGGCCACTGGCGAGTTGGGCGGAAGGGCCCGCTCGTCGCTGAGACCGAAGACCACGTCGCGGAAGGGCAGGGCCAGCAGGAGTAGGAGTGTGCTGGTGACGGTGAGGACGGTGATGGGGCGACGCATGACGGTGATGGCCATGGAGTGCCACCGGGCGGCGGATCGGGCGGCACGGCGTCGGTGGGCGAGGTAGTCGCGCCTCGCTCGCCGCTCGCCGAAGCAGGCGAGGGCTGCAGGGACGATCAGGAGAGAGGCGGTCGCGGCCAGCAGGACGACGCTGATACCCGCGATGGCCAGCGACCGCATGAGGGTTAGGGGTAGTACGAGGAGTCCCAGCAGTGAGACGGCGACGATACCGGCGGAGACGGCCACGGTGCGTCCGGCTGTGCAGGTGGCGCGGACCAGTGCCTGATGATGCGGCAGACCGTTCGCGATCTCCTCGCGGTAGCGGGCGACGATGAACAGGCTGTAGTCCACAGCCAGGGCGAGACCAACGGCTGTGGTGAGGCTGAGTGCAAAGGTGGAGACGGGGGTGAAGGCAACGATGACGCGCAGGAGCGCGGTGGTGCCCGTGACCGCGACGGCGCCGACGGCCAGGGGCAGAAAAGCCGTCGGAACGCTGCCGAACACCAGGATGAGCAGGAGGAGGGTGGCGGGCATCGCCAGCAGTTCCAGGCGCAGCAGGTCCTGCTCGCTGTGCTGCTGGAACGCGCGCGTGACGGCGGCTTGGCCTGCGACGTGTGTCTCCAGTGGGCCGTGGCGGCCGGTGGCGCGTGCCATGACACGACCGGTGGCGTCGTGTTGCACATGCTGGTCGGCGTCGAGCCACAGGGCGATGAGGGCGGTACGGCCGTCGGTGGAACGCAGCAGCGGGTCGGGCGGAGGCGGCGGGGAGACTTCGGTGGCCGGGCTGCGTGGCCCGGTCCAGTACGAGTCGATGGCGGTGACGCCCTGTTCGTGCCGCAGGTCCTCGACGAGTCGGGTGCCGGCGGTGCGTGCGGCGACGTCGTCGACGGACCCGTGAGTGCGGGCGAGGAGCAGGAGGTGTGGCATGCCGCCGTGGGAGGACCGGTTGAGCATGGCGCGTGTGTGGGCCGACGAAGTGTTCTCGGCGAGCCAGCCGACATTGCCGAGCTGCGCGGAGACGCCGGCGGACAGGAGCCCCGTGAGAAGCACGAAGAGTGCGGCAGCGGCCAGGACCAGCCGGTTTCGGCGTACGGCCCACCGGGCGAGCACGGTGAGGGGGCCCGGGCTGCGCGTGCGGTCGGGGTGCGGGGACTGCTCGCACATCACTGGTGGCTCCTCCACAGGGCGGTGGGCGGGCGGGCACGCGGGTGGGGTCAATGGGTGAGCGGGGTCTGGGTGGGGGCTTGGTGGCCGAGGCGGATCAGGGCGCGCCTGGCGAGATCGGTGATGCCTTGGGCGTTGAGGAATTCCAGAGTCGGCAGTTCGCAGCCCAGGCGGCGGCGGGCGGCGATGACGGCTTCGACGGCCATGAGGGAGTCCAGGCCGAGTTGGTCCAGGCGGCGGTCGCGGTCGAGTCGGGCGGGATCGGTCTGCAGGATGTCGGCGAGGACTTGGGTGATGGCGTCTGCCACCAGGGTGAGAGCCTTGTCGGGGGTGGCGGTGGCGAGGCGGTGGCGCAGGTGGTCGGGGCCGTCGTCCTGGGGGGTGTGGGCGGGGATGAGACCGGCCAGCCGGGGGGTCTGCACGGCCGGCATCATGCTGCGGATGCGGGCCCAGTCGATCCTGGCGGCGGCGCTTACGTCGGTGTTCCGGGCGATGGCGTCTTCGAGGGCGGTGCAGGCTTCGTCGGGGGTGAGGTTGTCCAGGCCGAGACGGGCGAGCATGTCGGTGATGCCGTGGCGGGCGGCGTAGCCGGTGTCGCCGATCGCGCCCCAGGCCACGGTCGTGCCGGGCTGCCCGGTGCCGCGCCGGTTGCGGGTGAGCGCTTCGAGGTAGCCGTTGGCGGCGGTGTAGTTGGCTTGGTAGGCGTTGCCGAACCAGGCAGTGACCGAGGAGCAGGCCGCGAAGATGTGAAGGTCGTGGTCGCGCGTGAGGGCGTTTAGGAGGGCTGCGCCCAGCATTTTGGGTTCCAGGGCGGTGCGGATGCGCTCGTCGGTGAGTTCGGCGAGCGGGGCGTCGTCCAGGACCATCGCGGCGTGGATCACTCCGCGCAGCGGGTGGTGGCCGGCGTCGATGGCAGCCAGCGCCCGGCGCAGGTCCCCCTCGTGTGTGACGTCGGCGGTGTGCGCGGTGGCTTCGGCGCCGCGGTCGGCCAGGGCCTGGATGAGGCCGGCGGCACCAGGGGTGTCGGCGCCCCTGCGGCCCAGGAGGGCGAGGTGGCGGGCGCCGTGGTCGACGAGGCGGTGTGCGAGAGCGGCTCCGAGGCCGCTGAGTCCGCCGGTGATGAGGTAGGTGGCGTGAGGGGAGAGCCGCAGGGGCGGATGGGTCCTGTCGATGGGCGGCGGCTCCTCGAAGGTGATGACGACCTTGCCGAGGTGGCGGGAGCGTTGCAGGGCTCGTAGTGCCTCGCCGATGCGGGCAGCGGGGTAGGCCAGGTGCAGCAGTGGCCGGTAGGTGCCGTCCGTGATCAGTTGTGCCATCTCGTCGAAGCAGGTGCCGGCCTGGGGCAGGCGGCTGGAGATGAGTTGGTGTGCATCGACGCCGAAGAAGGCGATGTTGTTGCCGAAGGGCCGTAGGGCCAGGGGGGTGGAGGCGTAGATGTCGCGCTTGCCGAGTTCCAGGAAGCGCCCGCCTGGCCGCAGGAGTTCCAGGCTGCGGCTGATGGCCTCGCCCGCGAGGGAGTTGAGGACGACGTCGATGCCTTGGCCGCCGGTGACGTCACGGACGTGTTCGGCGAAGTCGAGGGTGCGGGAGTCCAGGACGTGGGGGACGCCGAGCATGCGCAGCAGGTCGCGTTTGGCGGGGGTGCCGGCGGTGGCGATGACGGTGGCGCCTCGTGCCCGGGCGAGTTGGAGGGCGGCCAGTCCGATGCCGCCCGCGGCGCCGTGGATGAGGACGGTCTCGCCTGCCTGGAGGCGGGCGAGTCGTTCGAGGGCGTGGTGGACGGTGAAGTAGACCACGGGAAGGGTGGCGGCTTCGGCGAACGTCACGTCGTCGGGGATCGGGCCGACGAGGCGGGCGTTGACGGTCACCTGGGAACTGAGGCTGCGGGGTGCGAGCGCGTAGACGCGGTCGCCCGGTGCGACGTGGGTGACGGTGCTGCCGACGGCGGTGACCGTACCTGCGCATTCGAGGCCCAGGGCCGGCCCGTCCTGCAGTGGTGTCTCCGCTCCCGGTGGCAGGAGGCCCACGGCCAGCATGACGTCTCGGTAGTTGAGGGCGGCCGCTTCGACGGCGATGGTGACCTCGTCGTCGGCGGGCTGTTGCGGGTGGTCGGGTGCCCAGGTGAGCCGGGGGTGCAGGCCGGCGTCGTGCAGGCGCAGGGTGAAGGGCACCGGGGCGGGGTTGTCGTGGGTGTCGGTGGCCGCGCGCAGGGCGACGGTGCGTGGGACAAAGCGCCCGCCGCGGGTCAGGACGACCTCGTCCTCGTCGGTGGGGTGGAGCAGTTCGGCTGCCAGGCGCCGGGCGTCGTCTTCAGGCTGGGGTCCGGCGTCCAGGGAGATGCGCCGGACGGCCAGGTGGGGGATTTCGTTGGCCAGGGAGCGGGTGGCCCCCCACAGCACCGCGTCGTGGGGGACGTGGGGCTGTTCGGGGGCCGGGTGGATGCCGCTGGGGCGGGTGATGATCCACAGGTTGGCGGTGGCTGCGGTCTGCAGATGCGAGGCGGTGCCGGCCAGGGTCTGTAGCGCACCGAGTCGGGTGACGGCTTGTTCGGAGGTCTGGGAGGGGCCGTCGGCGGGGTGGCCGGCGTCGAAGATCAGGACGGTGTTCGGGGGCTGCTGGTCCGCCGCGATCTGGTCCCAGTGCTGGGGGGCCTCTTGCAGACCGGTGAGGTGGACGTCGGCGCCCGTGCGGGTGAGGGCGTCGGCGAGGGTGTGGATCAGGTCGCTGTCCGGGGTCTCAGCGGCGAGCAGCCAGCGGGTGTCCTGGGCGGTGTGCGGGGCCTCGGGGGCGGGGCTGCCGGTGGTGGCCCGTTCTGTGCGGCGAGCGCAGATCACTGAGTACTCGAGTTCGGGCAGGGGCTGGTCGTGCCCGAGCTGGGCGACCTCGTCGAAGCCGCATTCCTGCAGCAGGGATGCCCAGGCGTCCGCCGGCAGTAGGGGGGAGTTCTGCCTGAGCGAGGTGTCGGTGAAGTCCCAGAACCCGTCAAGGGTTCCGAAGCAGGGGGCCAGCAAGCCGGGCTCGTGGGTCTCGTGGGCGAGGAGTTGTCCACCGTCGGCGAGCAGGTGGGTGATGCGGGCGAGGGTCGCGCGCAGGTCTCGGGTGGCGTGCAGGACGTTGGTGGCGATCACCAGGTCGAAGGAGGCCTCGGTGAAGCCCTGTTCGGCCGGATCCTGGTTCAGGTCGAGGCAGCGGTAGTCGACGAAGTCGAAGTCGGCGAAGCGGGCCTTGGCGTGGGGGAAGAAGCCGGCAGACAGGTCGGTGAAGGTGTAAGCGGTTCGTTCGGCGGGGAGGTGGGGCAGCAGCAGGGCCGTGCTGCTGCCGGTGCCGGCGCCGATCTCCAGGATCCGGAGCGGCCGGTCGGCGGGCCAGGTGCGGATCTGCTCGCGCACCAGGGCGCGCAGCAGTTGGTTGTGGAAGCGGGGCTGGACCGCGTCGCTGTAGAAGTACTCGATCAGATGGCGGTCGGGTTCGTCGAAGAGCAGTGTCAGCGGATCGCGCTTGCCCCGCAGTACGTCGGCCAGGTGCAGGCAGCACCGGCCGAACAGGGAGATCTCGACCGCTTGATGGGGGAAGTCCCGTACGAGCCGCTGGAACAGCTCCAGCGGCGGGGGGCCGTCCGTGTCGGGGAGGTGCCAGCGAGCGGGGCGGTCCTCCTGGGCCGGCCGGGTCTGGCGCACGAGGCCGCGGGTGGCGTGGGCGAGCAGTTCGGCCAGCCGGGCGTGGTTGGGCCGCATGCCGCCCGCCATCAGGTCAGCGGTGTCGAACTCGACTTGTCCCGGCAGCAGTAGCTGGGCGAACGCGTCGGCGATGAGGCGGGAGCAGCACTCGCGCAGGCTTTGCAGTCCGCTCTCGTGGCCCTCCCCGCGCCAGGCGTTCTCCAGCTGGTCGCGGTAGGGCAGGCATGCCTGAGCCAGGACGGTGGGCGAGGGCAGGGGTGCGGGCTGTGCCGGTCCGGCGGCGCTGGGGGCGGCGCGCAGCACATTGACGAGGTGCTGCACGGGTTCGGTGGGGGTGTTGCCCATGCGGCGCAGACGGCAGCCGGTGAGCTGGAGGCAGACCTGGCCGTCGGCGTCGGAGAGGGTGATGTCCCAGCACAGTTCCTGGGGGCTGCTCTCACGCAGACGTACATGGATCAGGCCGGTCTGCGGCGGGGTGTTCCACAGTCGCAGTGCTTCGACAGCGACCGGCAGGAAGGGCAGGTACTCGCCGTCGACGGTGGACAGGCAGCCGCCTGCCTGCAGTGCGCCGTCCAGCAGCGCGGGGTGGACGTGGTAGCCGTCGGCGGGTTCGGTCAGTGTGTAGGAGGCGAGGACTTCGCCGTCCTGCAAGCGCAGGTCGGTGAGGACCTGGAAGGCGGGGCCGTAGGCGAGGCCGGCGCGCCGGGCGCGGGCGTAGTGCTCGGCGGCGTCCAGGTGGGTGTGCAGGCGCGAGCGCAGGGCGGCGGGGTCGATGGGGGCCGGTGCGGTGGCCAGCAGGCGCCTCACCCGGGCGCGGGCGTACGGCTGCCAGGGCAGGTCGTCACGGGTGCGGGCGGCGATCTCCAGGGCCTGGTCGGGTTCGTGGAGGGAGACCTGTACGCGGACGTCGGTGGTGTCGTCGTCCCAGGGCAGGTCGAGGGCGCGTGTGATGAGGAGGTGATTGACCTCGACGGGGGCGTCGTGGACGAGTCGGCCCGAGGCGAGTGCCATCTCCAGATAGGCGGCGGCGGGCATGACGACGGCGCCGGCGACCTGGTGGTCGGTCAGCCACGGTAGCCGGGTGGGCTCCACCAGGTTGGACCAGGCGGGTTGCTGGACAGAGACGCGCGCTCCCAGCAGCGGGTGCTGGACAGGGGTGGTTTCGCCGGTGACGCGCAGCCACCACTGGGGGTCGCCGTGCCAGTGCCGTTCGCGCTGCCAGGGGTAGGCGGGCAGGTCCGCTGTCCGGCCCGGCCGGGGGAAGAAGGTGTCCCAGTGGGCGCGGGCGCCGGCGGCCAGCAGGTGGGCGGCCGCGGTGTCGACGGCGGCGGGCCCGGGCACCGCGCGGGCGCAGGTGCCCGTGGTCAGTACCGGCCGTTCCAGGTCTTTGGTGGCCTTGCGCAGGTAGGGCCGCAGGACGGGGTGGGGGCCGATGTCTACGAAGGTGTCGTAGCCGTCGTCGAGCAGGGTGCGCAGCGCCGGTCCGAACAGGACGGGTTCGCGGACGTTGCGCCACCAGTAGTGGGCTCCGAGGGCCTCACCCGGGCAGGTGGCGCCGGTGACCGTCGAGACGAACGGAATGCCGGTGGCGCGGGGGCGCAGCCCGTCCAAGGAGTCGAGCAGGGTGTCCTGGATGGGTTCCATGGCGCGGCTGTGGAAGGCGTAGTCCAGTTCCAGCATGCGGAAGAACGTCGCGCGCATGTCCAGGTCACGGCCCAGGGCGCGGAGATCTTCCTCGGGGCCGCAGACGGTGACGTCCTGGTCGCCGTTGACGGCGGCGATCTCCAGGGTGCCGGCGTAGGGGGCGAGTTCCTTGGCCGCTTCCTCCGCGGACAGGCCGATCGCGGCCATGCGGCCCTTGCCGCGGGTGGCGGCCTGTGCACGGCTGCGTTCGGCGACCACCCGGGCGGCGGTGGGCAGGTCGAGGGCGCCTGCGACGTGGGCGGCGGCGATCTCGCCGACGCTGTGGCCCAGGACCGCGGCGGGGCGGATGCCGCGTGCCTTGAGTAGTTCCACCAGGCCGATCTGGAAGGCGAACAGCAGTGGCTGGGCGATCTCGGTGGCCTGGATGCGGGCGGGGTCGGCGCCGGCCATCTCCTCACGCACCGACCAGCCCAGGTGGGGCGTGAGTGCGTCGTCGACCCGGGTGAGCGCGGCGCGGAAAGCGGGCTCCTCGCGCAGGAGGTCCGCGCCCATGCCGGCCCACTGGGAGCCGTTGCCGCTGAAGGCGAACACCACCCGGCCGTCCGTCACCGCCTGTCCGGTGGCGGTGGCGGCGGGTAGCGGGGTTGCGCCCTGGCCGACGGCCTCCAGCGCTTCGGCTGCCTGCCGGCCACCGGAGGCAAGGACGACGGCGCGGTGCGGGTGCAGGGTGCGTCGGCGTGCGGCTGTCCACGCGGCGTCGTAGAAGCCCTCCGGGGCCTCTTCCCGCAGCCGATGGGCCATGCGGGTGGCCGCGGCGTCCAGTGCTTCGGGTGTACGGGCCGACACCACCACCGGCAACAGACCGCCGGGTTGCTCGGGCCGGTCGGTGTCGGGCACCGCGGGTGCGGCTGCGAGGACGAGGTGCGCGTTGGATCCGCCGAAGCCGAAGGAGTTGACGCCGACGACCGGCCGCTGCTGGGTCAGGGGCCTGGCCTCGGTGCAGGGGGCGAGTTGCCAGCCGCCGAAGTCGATGTGGGGGCTCAGCGGCTGGGCGTGCAGGGTCGGCGGGATATGGCGGTGGCGCAGGACGAGCAGGGCCTTGAGCAGTCCGGCCATGCCGGAGGCGGCCTCCAAGTGACCGGTGTTGCTCTTGACCGATCCGATCGGCAGCGGCCCGGCAGTGCGGCGAGTGCCAAGGGCGCGGCCGATGGCATCACACTCGATCGGGTCGCCCACCGGGGTGCCGGTTCCGTGGGCTTCGAAGTAGGCGAGGTCGTCGGCCGACACCCCGGCCTGGGTGTAAACCTGCTCCAGCAGTGCCGCCTGTGCCTGGGCGCTGGGAAGTGCCAGCCCGGTGGTGCTGCCGTCGCTGTTGACGCCGCTCGCCAGGATCACCCCGTGGATGCGGTCGTCGTCCGCGAGGGCGTCGGTCAGGCGTTTGAGCGCCACCACGCCGCCGCCTTCCGCGCGCACGTAGCCGTCGGCCTCGGCCGAGAAGACGCGGCAACGGCCGGTCGGCGACAGCATGGAGGCGGCTGAGAACCCGGTGAAGGCGAACGGGCTGAGCAGGACGCTCACTCCGCCGGCCAGTGCCATGCGGGCCCGGCCCGTCCGCAGTGTCTCGCACGCCTGGTGAAGAGCGGTCAGCGCCGAGGAGCAGGCGGTGTCCACCGTCATGCTCGGGCCGTGCCAGTCGAGCAGGTGGGAGATGCGGTTGGCGGCGTTGGTCGCCGCGAGACCGGCCATCGTGTACGCGTTGGGGGCGTCCGCGCCGGAGGCCTGGAGGTCGGCGTAGTCGTGGCTCGACATGCCGACGAACACCGCCGTGTCGGAGCCGGCGGTCGCGCTCTGGTCGAGGCCGGCATCGTCCAGGGCCTCGACCGCCATCTCCAGCAACAGCCGGTGCTGCGGGTCCATGCGGGCTGCTTCGCGCGGTGAGATCCGCTTGAAGTAGCCGTTGTCGAAGCCGGTCACGTCCTCGAGGAATCCGCCTGCGGCCGTGTAGCTCTTGTTGTTCTTGCGCCGCTTCGTGTCGACGAACCGTTCGGGATCGAAACGGTCGGGCGGTACCTCGCCCACCAGATCGCGTCCCTCCCGCAGCGCCTCCCACAGGTCCTCCAGGCCGGCGATGCCGCCCGGCAATCGGCACGAGAGGCCCACGATCGCCACGGCCTGCCTGTCGAGGTTCGCGGGGGCCACAGTCACGGAGTTCTCCCGGTGCACAAGGGGGTAGGCGGCAGCGGCGCGCTGCATGCGATGGCGGTCCGGCGGTGTGTTTCCGTCGCCGAAGCCTCCGCGATCTTAGGGAGTGGGGGGACGGCCCTTTCGCTCGTTACTGCATTCGGGGGAACGCGATAGGTGATGTCGGCGCGTGTGGAGGAGCACTTCAGCCAGTTGGCGCCCTGTTTCAGCCAGTCGGTGCCCTGTACCTGCCCTGGCGTATTCACCACTGCGGGTGAACCTGCGTAGGCCTCCATCGGCCTCCACCTGCAGACATGCCGGATCGGGAGGTGGAGTGGCGTCAACCTGCCGCCCGCCGGCCTCCCGAAGGGTTGTTGGCAAGCCGTCGGTCCACCCGCCGCCGGTAGGGTCGCCGTCGCCCCGGTGCCCGCCCCGCAGGGCCCGCCACCTGCGCGTCTACAGGCAGGCGGACCCCTGTCCATCGCACTCCCGCACGGCCGGCCACAACGGGGCCCGCGAAGGCCCACCCGGCGGCCTCGACGACGTTTCTGGAAGGTAGGCCATGAGCAGTTCACCGGTTGCCGCATCCACCGTCTGCACCGACCTGACCGCATGCGACTGGTGGCGTCCGTGCACGGTTCAGGTGATCGGGGAGGTGCCGGCCGGGCAGCAGGCACTGCGGGCCTTCCTGGACCGTCTGATCGCCTCGTTCGAGGTCCAGGGCCACACCGTCTTCGACCGCTCCCATGGCGATGTCGACCTGATGCTCATGTGCGGGCAAATCCCGGAGGGAGACCAGCCCCTGCGGGAGCGGGTTCCCGAGGACTACCCGCCGCTGAGCGCGATGCTGCGCAAACGCCACGGTCTTCGCCGCAACCCGCGCCATGTCGTCGCCGTGGTCGAGGTGCCCGAACGGCTCAGCGCCCTGCCCCATGCCGAGGTCGTCGCCACCGCCCGCACGGCCATGGGCCGGCTGGGCGCGGCCAAAGTCCTGTTCGTGTCGCGCGGTGGAGCTCCCGGCCAGGTGCGGGAGGTGACCTTGTGCACCATGGAGGGCGGCCACCCCACGGAGGTGGACGACATCGCCGACCGCATGCGCGATCGGCTGGTCACCACGGCGTGCGCCCAACAGGTCGCCGAGGACTACGACACTGTCCGCGACGCCATCACCGCCGAGGCGTGGCAGGCCAGCACCACACCCGAGCAACTCGCTACCGCGGGACGCCGAATGGGTGAACTGGGTCTGCTGTCCCCGCCGTTGAAGGTGTCCGACTTCGTCTCCGACCAACTGGCCGACAAGTACGAGATCTACATGGGGGTGCGGGGTTTCAGCGAGGGCATGCTGTTCGCCTTCGACCCCGACCTTGACTGCCTGGTGGTCAGCGCCTCGGGCTCCTGGGACGTCGACAAGCGGGCCCTGACGCGTGAGCAGGTCGTGGCCGTCGAGCCGCGCCTGACCGGCGGACGACGTCTGCGCGTTCTGGCCCCGAGCGGCGTGCTGCCGATGCAGCCCTCGGTGGAGACATGGGAGATCTGCGCCCTCATGGACGCCTGCCCCACCGTCCGTATCACCAAGGACCGGGCAGGCTCATGGGTGCTCGACCCGGACGGGGAACGCGAGGTCCCCCTCGTCCGAGCCGGCATCCACGCCCACGTCGGCGTCACCTCCAGCGATGACACGGTGATCGAAACCGTAGGAGCGGACCGCGAGCAGTTTCCCTACGGCTTCGGCTGTGGCACCGACCTGACCGTCGAGATCGCCCGCAACACCGTCCGTCGCTCACACGCCATCAACGACCCCGCCGACCCGCGGACCTACGTGCGCTGGCCTCTGCTGTACCACGGGGAGATGGCCGTCGAACTGTGGAAGCCCGACCTGCCCTCCCAGCCCTTCCAGGGCCTGCTCGACCTGTACGGCACGGCAGTGCGGTTCACGCCCGACCACATCCCCCAGCCGGTATGAGCGGACGTTCGCCCTCCCAGCGAAGCGGAGCACCGTCGTGCCCACTGCGGTGATCACCGGTGCCACCTCGGGCAGCCTCGGACCGGCCTTCGCCACGCACCTGGCCCGGGCCGGTTACGACCTGACGCCGGTCGCCCGCACCGAGCAAGGCTTGGCGGGCACCGCTGACCGGCTGCGGCACCCCAGTCACCGGGTCACCACCATGGCCGCCGACCTGGTCACCGGCCCTGGCAGCCGCCGCCTCACCGGCAGTCCGGCCCAGACCGTCCCGGACCTGCTGGCCAAAGAGACCCTTCTGCAGCTGAACATCGGTTGTGTGCTGCGCACGACCCAGACCGTCCTGCCTGGCATGATGCAGCGCGACTCGGGCGCCGTTGTCAACGTCGCGTCCGTCGCCGCCTACGGACCGACCTGGCCGGCCGGCGCCTACCCCGCCAGAAAGTCCTGGGTACTCGCCTTCACCGAGTCCATCGCCCGCTCCGCATCGGTCAGAAGCAGCCGAGTACGCATCAGGGTTCTGTTGCCGAGCTACATCCGCACGGCATTCCACCAGCGCGTGGGGCTGGAGGTCGGTCAGTTGCCCTCGTGGATGTGGCTGAGCAGCGAGCAGGTAGTCACCGCCGCCATCGCCATGCGGAATCTCGTAAAAGGCCGCCTGGTCAGCATCCCCAGCCGCTGCTGCAGGGCCTGTGCCTGCGGAATTGGCCACCTGCCCCAGACTCTGACCTCCGCATTCAGGTGGCACCTTGGCCGTAACCAGTCCGTCCTTCCCCCGCCCGAGGCCCCCCGCACTGCAGACATCGCGACATGACCCTCCTGACGGCTCACACCCGACACGCCGATACGACCCTCTCCCCCGGCGACAGCACGGTGTCCGGACTGCGCATCGGCCCAGATCTCCTACGCGGCAACCGGGCGCTGCTCGCCTTGTCCGCCGTCCTGTCCCTGGCCTCGGCCGCCGTCGGCCTGGCTGTGCCGTGGCTGGCCATGGACGTGACGGACGCCCTGACCCGGCATCAACCGATCACCCCTCCCGCCGTGGGCATGAGCGTCGCGGTCCTGGGCGCAGCCGGGCTCCACGCCCTATGCGGATGGCTGCTGGCCGGAGTCGGCGAGCGTGCCGTGCTGCGTCTGCGACGCCGGGCCATGGACCACCTGCTGAGGCTGCCGCTGCGCGCCGTCCGCGACCAAGGCGCCGGAAGTCTCACCGCCAGGATCACGTCGGACGCCGTACTGCTGCGCGTACTCATCGAAACTGGTCTCGTCCACCTCCCGGTGGCGCTGATCGCCGCTGCCGCCACGCTCACTGCCATGGTCGTCATCGACCCAGTCCTCACCCTGGTAGCCGCCTGCGCCTTCGGCCTGGCCGGCGCCTGTGTCGCCGTGATGACGGCCCGCATGAAACACCTCGCGGGTGCACAGCAACACGCCCTCGGACAACTCGCCCAAGGCCTCACCGCCCACATCACCGCGCTCATCACCATCAAGTCCTGCCGCTACGAGGCCGTGGCCGCACGAAAGCTCGGACACGCCGCGGCCAACGTACGCTCCGCGTGTTTGCCTGTCTCCCGTCTCCAGTGCCTCATCGGCCTAATCGTGAGCGTGGGCCAGCAGGTCGCGGTCCTGGCCGTCGCGCTGGCCGCAGGGCAGCGGATCACGCGGGGGGAACTATCTCTCGCCTCCTTCAGCGGCTTCTTCCTTTACCTGCTGCACCTCACCTCTCCCCTAGCCGTCGCCGCCATCGGCATCGGCCATCTGCAGGCGGGTCTGGCTGCGCGAGGCCGCTTCCACCAACTCCTCACCCTTACCGCGGAAACGGACAGCGCCGCACCACCCGCCCTGCAACCCCCATGCCCGGAAGCGGAAGCCGTGACCTTCCACCACGTGACCTTCCGCCATCCCGAAAGCAGCCCGGTTCTGGACCGTGTGAGTTTTCACGTCCCCGCAACCGGCCTGACCGCCCTCGTTGGCTCCTCAGGCGCGGGGAAGTCCACGGTGCTCACTTTGATCAACCGTCTTACGCTGCCCGATCAGGGTGAAATCCGGGTCCTGGGAATGCCCGTCGACAGCTGGCCCCTCAGCGAGCTACGCCTGCGCGCCACCTACGTCGACCAACAGGCCACCCTGGTAGAAGGCACCGTCCGCGAGAACCTCCAACTCGGCCTCACGAGACCGGCCAGCGACGAAGTGCTACTGGACGCACTGGAGAAGGTCGGCCTGCGCAAAGCGGTCTCGCGCCTCCCCCAAGCCCTCGACACTCCCCTCGGCCGCGCGCAGGACCTTTCCGGCGGCCAACGCCAACGCCTGGCCGTGGCCCGCGCCCTTCTCACCGACAGCGTGATCGTCCTCCTCGACGAGCCGAACTCCCAACTGGACGGCATCAGCGAACGACGCATCACCCAAGCCATCAACGACCTGGCGGCCACCCGTTGCGTCCTCGTCGCCAGCCACCGACTGTCCACCATCCGCAACGCCCGGCACGTCATTCTGATCGGAGAGGACGGAACCGTTGTCACCGGCAGCCACAAAGACCTGCTCACCACCAGCAGCCACTACAGAGAACTCGCCGACGGTTACGCCACAGCGCCCTTCGACCACTCCCCGTTCTGACCGCTGCCCAACGATTCGCTGCGACCGCCTCAACTCCCGTGCGGCGCCGCAAAAGCGGGTGCATGCGCACACCGTGCAGCCGGAGACTCCAAGATCCCCACACTCCCCATGAGGACACCGTCCATGGCCAAGTACTCCCTGTCGAACAAGACTGTGCTCATCACCGGTGCCGCCGGTGGCATCGGGGCAGCCAGCGCTCGAGCACTGCACGCCCTTGGGGCCAACCTGGTTCTTGCCGGTCGTAACGCTTCCTCGGTCGCGGACCTGGCACGCGAGCTTGGAGAGGAACGAGTGCTGTCGCTGAGTGTGGATGTGACCGATTGGGCGGCCTTGCAGAACGCGGTGGCTTGCACGGTCGACCGGTTCGGCGTGCTCGGCGTCGTCTTCGCCAACGCGGGCGTCGGTCCCGACGTTCCCGCCACCATCGCGACCATCGATCCAGAGCTGTTCGAGCGCATCATCGAGGTGGACCTACTCGGTGTGTGGCGCACGGTGCGAGCGTCTCTCCCGCAGATCGTCGCCAATCGTGGCCATGTCCTGGTCACCGCATCCACCTATGCCTACATCAACGGTGCCGCGAACGCCCCCTATGCGGCATCCAAGGCCGCGGTCGAGCAGTTCACCCGTGCCCTGCGCGTTGAGTTGGCCATGCACGGGGCCACCGCCGGTGTTCTCTATCCGGGGTGGGTGGAAACCGCGATGAGCCGACCGGCCTTCGGGGGACACGATCTCACGACCAGGATGCGCGCCGCCGCCTTTCCCCGCCCCCTCGCCGCCGCGATCTCCCCAGACGCCGTGGCGCGCCGGGTGGTCCAGGGGATCGAGCGACGCGCGACGAGCATCACCGCTCCTCGCCGCTGGCAGCCGGTCGGTATCCTGCGTGGCGTCGTCAATCCCCTCACCGACCGCGTCCTGACCCGGCACACCAGACTCCAACCGCTGCTGCGGGCGCTCGAAGACGCCGCGCGCGACGGCGCGGCACGAGACCAGGCATGGCCTGCCCCAGAGCCGGTTCCCCCGCAGTCGGCATCCTCCTAGAAGGTGCTGTTCGGACAGGTTGGTGATGCGGCCGGCTGGGTTGGTGATGCGGCTGGTCGTGCCGGTCTAGGGCGTGATCGTTGACAGGTGATCATTCGGCCCATTGCCGGTTTGCCAGAATCGCGATGCCGGTTGGGAGTGCCCCGTAGCGACGGGGAGAGCCGGCCGACTGCCAGGCGAACCCGAACGAGCAGGCAGCCCTCAAACGCGTCCACAACCGTCATGTGCCTCGTCCCACCGGCCAGGGACGCAAACGCTGGTCACAGCGATGAGGCCGCCCTGAACGCATTCGAGATCACCTTCGACGTACGGCTCTCCGCCGCCCGCCGTTGAACCTCCAACGGCTCCAGAACCACCACTCACTGGACGGCCCCGTAGGCACCAACTGCCAGATCTCCCGATATTCCTATCTATCACTCAATGGTGTATTTCAGGATTTTTTTGGCTTATGTCGCGCCATGCTGTGACGGGAGTGCTGTGGACGGGTGCTCTGATCGGTGAACAGTGCATGGGGGAAATGAATGACGCAGAAGACGCCGCTGGATGAGCGGGCCGTGCTGCTCGTTGCGGGTTTGGCGGACCTGGCAGTGAGCACGATCGGATCAGCGGCGGGCACCTTGCGTGCGCTGCTGCGCCGCTCCGACACCGCCGACCTGGCACGGGGCGCGGAGCAGGATCTGCGGGCGCGGGGCCGGCTAGTTCTGGACCGGTACGCGAGTGCGCCGACCGCCCACCTGGAAGTACTGGCCCAACACGTGCTCGCGCGCCAGGCCGCCTCCGCCTCCCGCCAGCCATGACCGACCACTGGGCGCCGGTGGCGTTCAAAACCCGTATCGACGACACCCTGCATGGATTTCTGGCCGACGAGGCCGACCACCTGCTGGCCATCGATGCCGATCTCAAGCCGGTGGCCGAGAGGCTCCAGCTCGCGGCCGGCCGCGGCAAGCGGCTACGGGCGGCCTTTTGCTACTGGGGCTGGCGCGCTGCAGGGCAGCCCGACAGCGAGGCCCTGGTGCGCGCTGCGGCATCCATGGAACTGGTGCACGCCGCGGCGATGGTCCACGACGACCTGATCGACGACAGCCCGCTCCGCCATAACCTGCCCACCGCGCACATCGCCCTTCAAGCGCCTCTGCGGGGGCGACCCCGCGGCCGTGCGGGCGCACGGTCCCTGGCCATGCTGGTCGGCGACTATCTGATGGCCCTGGCCGGGCAGTTGTTTGTCACCAGCGGCCTGCCCGGCGCCTACCTCGCCCGTGCCCGCCCGCTGTGGGCCGCACTTGCCCGGGAACTGATCGCCGGCGAGTGCCTGGAGATCCTGCGCACCGGCAGCCGCCCGGACACCGACGCCTCACTGAAGGTGATCCGCTACAAGACCGCGAAGTACACCGTCGAGCAGCCTCTGCTCCTCGGCGGCCTGCTTGCCGGCGCCGGTCTCTCACTGCGGAAGGGCCTGTCCTCGTACGGGCTCCCCCTGGGCGAGGCATTCCAGCTGCGTGACGACCTGCTCGGCCTGTTCGGTGACCCGGAACGAACCGGCAAGGCCAGTCTGGACGACCTCCGCACCCACCGGCCCACCGCACTGCTGGCCGAGACCTGGCAGGCCGCGGACCAAGCCCAACGGGAAGAGCTCCGCCTCGTGCTGGGCCGCCGCGACCTCAGCGGGGAACACCTGCACCAGGTGCGCACACTGATGACCGAGCTGAAAGCGCCGCAGAGGATCGAGCAGATGATCAGAGTGCGGGTGGAAGAAGCGGCCCGCGCCCTGGACGACCTCGACGTACCGCCGCCCGCCCGGCGAGCCCTGAGCAACCTGGCGAACTCCGCCACCGCACGCCTCCACTGACCCCCTGCAGACCCGCTTCCCGCGATGCAGCACCGGCCGCACCCCCAGTCGGCCCGGCATGCCGGGCCGGCCCTGTGAGGAGACTGAGATGACTTACACCGAAGCGTCGATGGACGCCCTGCGCCACCGTGGCGACGAACTGGCCGACTCGGTCGTGGCCACCCTGTTCGAGCGCGGCGAAGTCGGCCAGTTCAACACCTTGCTGCGCTACGTCTCCACAGCCGGCCAGCGCCTGCCCGACGGCCTGCCCGACGTGGCCCGCGACTACCTCGAAGCAACCAGCACACCGCCGCCCTGGGTGGACTGGGCCGAGATGGAGAAAGCGCGGTTGTTCTTCATCGACAACAACGTGCACATCTCCACAGCCCTGTCCTTCGCCTCCATGCCCGCTTGCTACGTAGTCCCGCACGTGGCGAAACTACTGTCGGCCACCCACGGGCTGCAGTACCCCTCCAAGCGGATGGCGGAGACCGGGCAGTTCACCGTCTACCTGATGCAACCTGACGCGTTCGAAGCCGGCAGCCGCTTCATCCCCGCCGCCCAGAAGGTCCGCCTGCTGCACGCCTCCATCCGTCACCACCTCAAACGTGAAGACCGGTGGGACACCGCCACGCTGGGCGTGCCGATCTGCCAGGAGGACATGATCGGCGGGCAGATGTTCTTCTCCCTGCTCGTCCTGGACAGCCTGCACCGCCTCGGAATCCACATGAGCACCGAAGGCGCCCAGGCTTACTTTTACGCCTGGCGAGTGGTCGGCGCCATCCTCGGCGTCGACCAGGACACCGTCCCCAAGACACTGGACGAAGCACGTCAGTTCCTGGACCTGTACATGCTGCGCCACATGGGCCCCTCACCCGAAGGCGCCCACCTGACCCGGCAGCTGATCGACCTGTACGAAGAAATCGTCCCCGCCACCTTCTTCGACCCGATCGTCTCCGCGCTGATCCGCTACCTGATCGGCGACACCTGCGCCGACTGGCTCGACGTGCCACGGACCACCTGGGACACCGTCGTCAAAGCCGTACCCAGTCTTCTCGGCGTCCTGGAAACCATCGAAGACACCTCCCCCCTCGGCGCCTGGGCTCTGGACCGCCTCGGACACCTCACCACCGTCCTCGAACTGTCCTCCCTTACCCGCGGCCGCGTCATGCACTACGCCATCCCCGAACAACTGAAGGCGGACTTCGGCGTCTCCTGCGCGGTCCCCCGCACCCACCGCTGGACACCGCCCCCCGCCACGGTCGGCTGAGGACAAGACCGACAGAGCCTCCGGAGGCGTCCGGGATCACACCGGGTGGGCCGCCGATGCGTGAGGGCGACTGGGCCAAGCTGATCAAGGGCTGGTTCCCCGAGCTCGCCGACCGGCGGCTGCGGCAGATCACGTGGCTGGACATCGACGAGCACCGCGGCTACATCAAGGATCTGCCGGGGACGGTGGGAGCTCGGCGTGTCCCTCCCCTCGTAGCGTAGAGACCGTGACTGCAGGGGAAGTTGGGAGTCATGGCGGAGAAGCGACGGAAGTTCGAGCCGGAGTTCCGTGAGG
>NZ_JBHVDX010000038.1:0-8541 GCF_042802555.1 Streptomyces sp. NPDC057474
TCCCGGGCCCGCGACGGCAACGGGCCCGGGAGAGGTCGACGGGCGGGCCGTCACCCGTGAGGGGGCCTGGACGGGCCCGTCACCCGTGCGAGTTCACGGTCGGGCCGTCAGGTAACCGCCCATCGTGCGGAAGTAGTCCGTCGCCGCGTACTCCGTGCCGTCCTCCGTCCGCACCCGCTTGACCACCAGCCCGGGCAGTCGCCCGGAGCGCGCCTCGGCACCGGCGACGATGACGATCCCCTCGCCCTCCCGGATGAAGATCCGCCCAGGCGTGCCGCCGTAACGTCCCTCGGAGACGGCGGCCGAGACGATCCGGATCCGCTCGCCGCGATGGTGGGTGAAAGCGTTGGGATACGGGTCGGACTGGGCCCGTACGAACCGCTCCAGGTCCTCGGCGGGCCAGGTCCAGTCGATCCGGCTGTCCTCCAGGGACCGCTTGTGGAAGAAGCTCGAACGGGAGCGGTCCTGCGGCGTCCACACGGCCTTGCCCGAGGCGATGAGTTCGAGCGAGTCGGTGACGAGCGGGCCGATCAGGTCGACCGTGCGGTGGAACAGGTCCGTCGCCGTGTCGTGCGGCCCGACCGGCACCGAACGCTGCAACAGCACGTCACCCATGTCGAGTTCGGCGTCCATGCGGTGGGCCGTGACACCGACCTCCTGCTCGCCGTTGATGAGCGCCCAGATGAGCGGGGAGAAGCCCGCGTAGGTGGGGAGCAGGGAGTCGTGGACATTCAGTGTGCCGTGCGGCGGCAGGTCGAAGATCTCCGGCGGCAGCCAGGTACGCCAGTTGTTCGCCACGATGAGGTCCGGATCGACCTCCTTGAGTGCGCGCAGGAGTTCGTCGTCACCCGGGCGATTGCGCAACAGCACGGGCACACCGTGCTGTTCGGCGAGATCGGCGACCGAGTCGCTCCAGATCTTCTCGTACGCGTGGTCGCTCTTCGGATGGGTCACCGCCAGGACCACTTCGTGGCCGGAATCCAGCAGTGCCTGCAGCGTCCGGTGTCCCCAGGTCTGGTACCCGAACATAACGACCCGCATATGAGCCCTCCTCAGCCGTTGCTAGGTAAGGCTAACCTTATCTAATATGTCTCTGCTTGGGGGAGGCTGTGTTCCAGCTTGTGAAACTCTGTGACCTGTTCTACGAGAGGCGATGACGCGGTGACGACGCTGCACACCGGGCCGGACATCTACGACGTTCTGGGTATCGGATTCGGCCCATCGAATCTCGCACTCGCCATCGCGCTCCATGAACAGTCCGTGAACGCCGGTACGGAGGACGGGCTGCGGGTCGGGTTCCTGGAGAGACAACCCCGGTTCGGATGGCACCGCGGGATGCTCATCGACGACGCCACCATGCAAGTGTCCTTCCTGAAGGACCTGGTGACGATGCGCGATCCCACCAGCGACTTCAGCTTCCTGTGCTACCTGCGCGACCGGGGCCGACTCGTCGACTTCCTCAACCTGAAGACCCTCTTTCCCCTGCGTATCGAGTTCCACGACTACTTCGAGTGGGCCGCCGCCCGTGTCTCACACCTCGTCGAGTACTCCGCCGAGGTCGTCTCGGTACGGCCCGTCACCCGGGACGGCGAGATCCGCTACTTCGACGTCACCAGCCGCGTACCCGGCGACCCGGACAGCCTGACCGTCCGCCGTGCCCGCAGCATCTGCGTCGCCACCGGCCTGGAACCGCGCCTCCCGCCCGGCGCCGCCCTCTCCGAACGGGTCTGGCACAACAGTGAGTTGCTGCCCCGCGTCGAGCAGGTCCGGCGCTCCGGACAGCCGATACGCCGGGCCGTCGTCCTCGGCGCCGGACAGAGTGCGGCGGAGGCCGTGGACTACCTCCACCGCCACTTCCCCGAGGCCGAGATCTGCTCCGTCTTCGCCAAGTACGGCTACACACCCGCCGACGACAGCCCCTTCGCCAACAAGATCTTCGACCCCGAGGCCGTCGACCTGTACTACGGCGCGCCCCGCGAGGTGAAGCAGTCGCTCTTCGACTACCACCGCAGCACCAACTACTCCGTCGTGGACATGGACTTGATCGAGTCCCTGTCCCGGGCCATGTACCAGGAGAAGGTCCAGGGCCGGGAGCGGCTGCGGATGATGAACGTCTCCCGTCTGCGCGAGGTGGAGGCGGGCGCGGACGACGTCAAGGTGACCGTGGAGTTCCTGCCGACGGGGGAGCGCGAGACCCTCTCCGCCGACCTCCTCGTCTACTCCACCGGCTACCAGCCGCAGGGCGTCGACGACAACCTGGGGGAGATCGGCAAACTCTGCCTGCGCGACGACGAGGACGCCCTCAGGGTCGGCCGCGACCACCGCGTGGAGACCGCCCCCAACGTCACCGCCGACATCTACCTCCAAGGCGGCACCGAACACACCCACGGCCTCACCTCGACCCTGCTCTCCACCACCGCCGTCCGCGCCGGTGAGATCTGCGCAGCCCTCCTCGCCCGCCGCGCGACGAACCTGACGACGACGGAAGGATGAAGCCGGACGGGAACGGAAGGACGAAGACGGACGGGACACGTGTGCACGTGCACCGGAACGGACGGCGGCCGACGTGATGGTCCGCGCCGAAGCCGGTGACGGTCCGACCGGCCCAAGCGGCTGACACCGAGGGCTGGACCGGGGGCGGGCGCCGCAACAGGGCACCCGCCCCGCCTACCGGCGGTCGGCGTCCGCGTCGACCGCGCCCCGGCGCCGCACCCCCTTCGCCAGCACCCCGCCCAGGAACCCGGTCACGAGTCCCCAGAGCACGGCGAGCCCGAGCGCGGACCACAGGTGGGGCCGCAGGAACAGTTCCCCGCCCAGGTCGCCGCCGAGGTCGCCGATGCCGATGACCGACAGTCCGTAGTGCGCGGAGATCCGGGCCACGAGGCAGATCATCAGGACGGTGAGCGCGAGGGCGGCCGCCATGTGCACGGCGTGCTGCCACAGCCGTACCCGGGCCGGTGAGCGGGCCGCCATCACGAACGCGGCGACGAGCAGCAGCACGGCGTTCACGGCCACCAGCCACCATGCCCGACCGTCGTACTCGGCGAGCGAGCCCAGGTTCAGGGTCGACACGTCGGGGCCACGCACGACCTCGTCCAGGATCTTCGGCATCGGCAGCCCGAAGGGCCCCTCGACCTGGCTGTCCCAGGTGGCGCCCAGGCCGATCGTGAACGTCAGCCACACCACGTTCGGCAGGCCCAGCAGGATCACCGCGGCCGTCTCGGCGGCGTGCCCACGGGTCAGCGCCACCACGACCGCGATCACCAGCCCGAGACCGACGTACGCCAGCAGCAGGCCGACCATGGCGTACGCGGCCGGGCGCACCGACGCCTGGAACCGCAGCAGCCGCGCCGGGAGCGGCGCCCCGCGCGACACCAACAGTGCCAGGACGAGTACCCCGGCGAGCCACAGCAGCCCGAAGAACACGGTCGGCGCCACAGCTGTCTCGAACCCCACATCGGCGGAGGTGCCGAAGAAGTCGCCCACGTCGCCGAGCGGGATGTCGAAGGTCTGCCGGGCCGCGAGCGCGAGGCCGATCAGAGCCGCCACCCACAGGACGGCTACCCGGGCGGCCCAGCCCGCGAGTTCGGTCGCCCCTGCCACGGCTCGGTGCCGCAGCGGCCGCAGGAACCCGGCGGCGATCACCAGCGCGCCGACCAGGGTCACCGACAGCGGGATCACGGTCAGGCCCGCCCGGGTCTCGGCGATGGACCCGGCGCCGCCGGAGAGCTCGATCGTGCCGCCGACCGCCGTCACGACGGTGGCCGCGACGACCCGGGGGAAGGCCCCGTCCGGGAGGTCCGCCGCACCCGCCGCCCAGAGTCCGAGGGACGCAGTCACGATCATCGCGATCAGCCCGGCCAGCACGGTTCCGAGGGCCTGGAGCCAGCCGTGGCGGGCGACCGCCCGCTCAGGTGCTGTCGTCTGCCGAGGCGGCAGGGTCTGGGGACTCACTCTTGCCACGCTAAGCACCGCGGAGGCACTCCGCGCGCCGGGAGGTCCGGGCTCGCTCGGCTTGCGGGCGGCACGGGGCCAGAGCACACAATGGGCCTGTTGCGGAATAAAGCGGCATCAAATACGTGAAACATGTGAATCGCCGCAGAATGCCCTACGGCGGGAGAAGACCCGTGAGCTCCGAACAACCGTCCTCCGGCCGCCCGACAGGACCGCCCTCCGGACCCCTGTCCGGGCCGTCGCAACCCAGCCCCACCCCGCCCGATCCGACGCGGCCGAGCGGTCAGGTGCCACCGGAACCGCCGAGCGACGCCTCGGGCCCGGGCGGAACCGGCGGGCCGGGCGGAACGGGTGGTTCCGGTGGTGGCCCGGGCGGCCCCGGCGGAGGCTCCGGGGCCTCCAGGCAGGGGCCCGGAGGGCCCGGTCATCCGTGGTGGCGATCGGCTCCCCGTATCGCCCTCATGGTCACCGCGGCCGTCGTCGCCGTGGTCCTGATCGTCGTCTTCACCCGCTCCGACGACTCGGGCGGCTCGGCCGACGGCGAGGTCTTCCTCCAGGCCGCGGGCAAGGCCGGCCCCGACCCGTTCACCGAGTCGACGGCGACGGACAGCTCCACCCCGCCCGAGACCCCCACGGCGACACCGAGCAGCTCGGAACCCGCCAACGTGACGCGTGCCGTGGACGGTTCGTCCCCCGGCCTCTACGGCGGCACGCGCAACGTCGCCAGCTGCGACGTCGAGAAGCAGATCAAGGTGCTCGGGGCCAACCCCGCCAAGAACAACGCGTTCGCCTCCGTCGCCGGCGTCGAGTCCTCCGACGTGCCCGCCTATCTGCGCTCGCTCACCCCGGTGCAGCTGCGCATGGACACCCGCGTCACCAACCACGGCTACCGCGACGGCGCCGCCACCAGCTACCAGGCCGTCCTCCAGTCCGGCACCGCCGTCCTCGTCGACGACCGAGGGGTGCCCCGGGTGCGCTGCGCCTGCGGCAATCCGCTGAAGCCGCCGGTCGCGCTGAAGACCACACCCGAGCCGAAGGGCGACTCCTGGCCGTCGTACCGGCCGCAGAACGTCGTGGTCGTCGAGCCCTCGACGGCGATCATCAACGTCTTCGTCCTCTACGACCCCGACCACGACGACTGGTTCACCCGCCCCTCCGGCGACACCGGCGGGAAGGACAAGAAGACCAACCCGCCCGTCAACCAGCCCTCCCCGTCGGTGTCGACGTCGTTCTCCGAGGAACCGCCCTCGAAGTCGCCGAAACCGTGCCCCTCGCCCCCGAGCGGAGCCACGGACGACGCTACGACCCGGAGCGCGAGCCCGTGTCCCTCCTCGTCCTCCGTGACACCGTCCACCTCGCCCCCGTCGGAGCCGGAGACGCCGACCTCCGAACCCACGACGGAGCCGGAGAGCCCCGAGACGGCCGACTCGCCGCCGGACGACACCACGACGACCGAGTCGGCGTCCCTCTACAGCACCCAGGAGTCGATCACGCCGGGCTCCTGACCGCCGAAGCAGCCCTCGGACAGGCCCTGGCCCGCGCGGCTCACTCGTCGATCGCCGACCCGAACAGCGCGTCCGCGTAAGGCGCGCCGAGCGAAGCGCCGTTGTACGTCCACGACCCCGACGCCGTGATGCCGCCCGCGCCCGCCGAGAGCACCCAGACATGACCGTCACCGGTGTTCTCGCCCGGCGCGGCGGCCAGCAGCCCGAAGCGGCCGTCGCTGTTCGGGTCGGTCAGCCGGACCTGGGCGCCCCACTTGTCGCCCTTCTCGGCGGCGCCCGGCACGTCCGCCGAGTTCTGGTCCCACGACTTCGCGCCGGCCGAGGTCAGCCCGGCGGCCGAGCCCCGCAGCACCCACACGGCGCCCGCGTCCTGCACGGTCCCGATGTCCTCGCCCGCGGCACCGATCGCCACGTCCGCGTACCCGTCCCCGTCGGTGTCCGCGACCGACAGGTCCGAACCCCAGCCGTCGCCGGCCTCGGCGACACCGGGCACACCGGGGGAGTCCTGCACCCACCAGTCGGGCTCCGCCGCCGGACCGTCCGGACCGCCGAGGCGTACGCCGACCAGACCGCCGGTCTGCGTCTCGCCGGGCTGGTCGTCCGGGGAGTTCGGCTCACCGGTCACCAGGTCGTCGTACCCGTCGTGGTTGATGTCCCCGGACGCCGCGGCCGGACCGCCGCGCAGATCACGCTCGTACGTCAGCCCGTCCGCGTTCCCCGACAGATACGTGGACCAGCCGTGACCGGGCTCGTCACCGACGCTGAGGCCCGACACGACGAGGTCGGCGAAGCCGTTCTTGTCGTAGTCGCCGGTGGTCAGGGACTTGGGCAGGATGTCGCGGGCCTCGGCCTTCGCGCCGAGCCGCTGGGTGGACTCCCGGCGCATCGAGCTCTGCGCCGCGTCGTCGTACGCGAACAGCTCCAGGTCGTCCCGGTCGAGGACGGCGAGGATGTCCCCGTCGGTCTCGGCGGTGAAGCGGGCCGCGGCCAGACCGACGCCGAACTGTTCACCGGCGGTGGGTTCCTGGGTCTCCAGCCAGTCGCTGTCGGCGCCCGTGAGACCGGCCTTCGAGCCCCACAGGATGGCCACGCCGCCCGCGTCCTTGACGGTGCCGAGGTCCTCGCCGGGGATGCCGACCACGGCGTCGTCGTACCCGTCGCCGTCGAGGTCACCGGTGGCGACGGCCCGGCCGAACCCGTCGCCCACCTCGGCCGCGCCCGCGACCCCCGCGGTCGACTGGCTGAACCGGGCGACATCGCTCGTGCCGATGCCTCTGGACGAGCCGTACTGGACTGTCACCAGACCCGCGCCGCTCTTGCCGCTGACGGTGGCACCGGGAGCGCCGACCAGCACGTCCTCGTACCCGTCACCGTTGAAGTCGCTGTTGCGGTCACTGGCCCGCGTACCGCCGGGCACCCCGGCGTACGCGGACGGAGCGGTGGCGATCGCCGCGCCGGAGACGAGAAGAAATATTGCTGCAGCGAGGGCTGTCGAACGGTTCTTGCGCATATGCGGCTCCAGGCAGTAAGAACGGCCGGGCAGCGCGAGGGTGTCCGGAAAGGGCCCGTTCCTTGTCCGGCGCCCTGTTTGACACCGCATGGGGCACAAGGGTTGTACGGCAGTTCATGGAAACCACAGCCGTTCTTTCCTCTGGAGGTGGCCCCTCCCGCTCCTACCCGGCGAGCGCCGCCCGCGCCGCGACCGCGTCGTCCGGGTCCCAGACCTCCCTCGGCACGGCAGCCGGCAGCAACCGCGTGTACGGGTCCGCCGGTTCGCCGAGCACCCGTCGCGTCGCCCCCCTCGACGACGTGTCCTCGCCGCATCACCAGCACCTCGTCGGTGACGTGTTGGACCACGGGGAGGTCATGGCTGACGAAGACCAGGGCGACGCCGGTCTCGCGCCGGATCTCGTCCGCGGAGAGTCCGCGGAGCCTTCTGGGGCGGAAAAGCAGTGGCGGACCGCCTCGGCGACGGCCGATGCTCCTCCGCATGAGTGACCATCGTGAGACGCGGCCCGACGAACAGCCTCTGCCGCAGCGGAAGCCCGGGTGGGGCGACCGGTTCGTCGGCCCCGAAGGGGATCCGCGCGGCGAAGGAGGGTTCGAGGGGGAGCGGGCCACGCTGGTCGGGTATCTGCGCAACCAGCGGCTGACCCTGGAGCTGAAGTGCGCGGATCTCGATGCCGAGGCCCTGGCCCGCCGCTCGGTGCCGCCGTCGAACATGTCGTTGCTCGGACTCGTGCGCCACCTGGCCGGCGTCGAACAGTACTGGTTCCGTGAGGCGTTGGCGGGCGAGTCGGTGCCGCGCCACTACCGGGCCGGCGACGACCCCGACGGGGACTTCAACGACGCCGTGGCCGACCCCGAGGCCATCGTCGACGCCTGGAAGACCTGGCGCTCCGAGGTCGACTTCGCCGAGCGGTTCGTGGCCACGGCCCCGGACCTCGGCATCACCGGCCGCCACGACGACGAGCCCATCGCCCTCCGCGAGGTCCTCGTCCACATGATCGAGGAGTATGCCCGCCACAACGGCCACGCCGACTTCCTGCGCGAACGCATAGACGGCCGCATCGGCCAGTGACGCCCCGGACCGGGTTTCCTGGGGGATTCCCCTGAGGGCGGAACGCCGCCCCCTTCCCCTCCCGCCCCGAGTTCCTAGGCTGAAGAAGTGAGCCAACAAGCGTCGAACGAAGCCCGAGTCATCCCCCTGCGCCCGGCAGCGGCCCCTCCGGCCGGCCCACCCGCGAAGGAACCCCTGTGGCGCGACCTCGTCGGTGACGTCCTCCGGCGCGAGCGGCTCGCCCAGGAACGCACACTGAAGGACGTCGCCGACGAGGCCCGCATCTCGATGCCGTACCTCTCCGAGGTGGAACGGGGCCGCAAGGAAGCCTCCTCAGAGGTCCTGGCAGCCGCAGCCCAGGCTCTCGGCCTGGGCTTGGGCGACCTGCTGTCCCTGGCCCAGACCGAGCTGACCCGCCACACCACCCGCAGGACGCCCAAGGCCCCCTACAACGGACTGTGCCTCGCAGCCTGACGAGGCTGACCACCCGCGCCCCGAAGGGGCGCGGGGCTGTGTCGATAT
>NZ_JBHVDX010000038.1:8551-56141 GCF_042802555.1 Streptomyces sp. NPDC057474
GCCGGCCCCCCCCCCCCCCACAACCGGTTGGGGCCTCGCCCCGTTGCCGGGGGGCCCCCCGCGCCCCCGGCGGGGGCCCGGGGCTGTGTCGATATGCGGCTCCCCAGGCGAGCCTCAGACCCCCACCAAACGCCGATTCAACACCTCGTCCGCCAGCCCGTACGCCACCGCCTCCTCCGCCGTGAACACCTTGTCCCGATCCATGTCGGCCCGCAGATCCACCACATCGCGCCGTGTATGCCGCGCGAGAACCTTCTCGACCTGCGCCCGGATCCGCACCATCTCCTTGGCCTGAAGGGCGAGATCGGAGACCGTGCCCTGACGGCCACCACTCGCCGGCTGCCCCAGCAGCACCCGCGCATGCTCCAGCACGAACCGCCGCCCGGGATCGCCACCCGCCAGCAGCACCGCAGCCGTCGAGGCCGCCTGCCCCACACAGAACGTCGAGATCGGCGCCCGCACGTACGACATCGTGTCGTAGATCGCCATCAGCGAAGTGAACGATCCCCCGGGTGAGTTGAGGTAGATCGCGATCTCGCTCTCCGGCGCCGACGCCTCCAGATGGAGGAGCTGCGCGATGACGACGTTGGCCACCCCGTCGTCGATCTCCGTGCCGAGGAAGATGATCCGCTCGGACAGCAGCCGGCTGAACACGTCGTACGACCGCTCGCCCTGCGGGGTCCGCTCGACCACGTTCGGAATGGTGTAGGTCCCCATCACTGCAGCCCCATCCGTCGCCGCGAAGAGGCCGGCCGTACGTCGTCGAGCGACTCGACGACCCGGTCGACCATCCCGTACTCCTTGGCCTGCTCGGCCGTGAACCAGCGGTCGCGGTCGCCGTCCCGGGAGATCGCCTCCTCGGTCTGGCCGGTGTGCTCCGCGGTGATCCGCTCGATGGCCTTCTTGGTGAACTCCAGGTTCTCCGCCTGGATCTCGATGTCGGCGGTGGTGCCGCCGATGCCCGCCGACGGCTGGTGCATCATGATCCGCGCGTTGGGCAGTGCGAACCGCTTGCCGTGCGTGCCCACGCTCAGCAGGAACTGGCCCATGCTCGCCGCGAAGCCCATCGCCAGCGTCGACACGTCGTTCGGGATCAGTCGCATCGTGTCGTAGATGGCGAGGCCCGCGGTCACCGAGCCGCCCGGGCTGTTGATGTACAGACTGATGTCGGTGCGCGGGTCCTCCGCCGACAGCACCAGTAACTGGGCGCAGACCCGGTTCGCGGAGACCTCGTCGACCTGGGTGCCGAGGAAGACGATCCGCTGCGCGAGGAGTTGCGCGGCGAGATGGTCGTCGAAGCGTGACGGCGGCGTGTCACCCTCCTCGGCGCGCGGGGCGAGCGTCGGGGCCCGGCCGGTGATCAGTGGAGCCACGGTTCCTCCCTGTGGATGGACGCGGCCGCGGTGACCGCTGCCTCCACTCTCCCCAGCAACCGCCCCCCACCTGGCCTTTCTCTGCCCACGGCAGATTCGCCGACAGCAGAGCGCCCACTCCCCGCCCCGTTCGCCGCAACACATGCCCGCGCCACCGATGAGTTTCCGGACCAGGATCGGTCGACACAGATGACGACACACCCTGCCGGAGGAGGCGCACATGTCCAGCGACGGATTCACCACCTGCCTGTGGTTCGACGGCCAGGCCGAGGAGGCGGCCGCCCACTACGTCTCGATCTTCAAGAACTCCCGGCTCGGCCGGGTCACCCACTACGGCGAGGGCGCGCCGCAGCCGGCCGGCTCCGTGCTCACCGTGGACTTCGTGGCCAACGGCCAGCAGTTCGTCGCGCTGAACGGCGGCCCGCAGTTCAAGTTCACCGAGGCCATCTCCTTCCAGATCCTCTGCGCCGACCAGGCCGAGATCGACTACTACTGGAACAGCCTCACCGAGGGCGGCGAGCCCGGCCCCTGCGGCTGGCTCAAAGACCGGTTCGGACTGTCCTGGCAGGTCGTCCCCAGCGAACTCATCGAGATGATCAACGACTCCGACCCGCAGAAGGCGTCCCGCGCGACCGCGGCGATGATGGCGATGGGGAAACTGGACCTCGCCGCTCTGCAGAAGGCGTACGCGGGCGAGTAGGCGAGCAGTCGACTTCCGAAATCCCCTCATCCTGGTGGGCGGTCCCGACCACAGGCCCGCCCACCAGGGAACATGCCGGGATTTCGGCAATTCTTTACCTGCTCCGGGTAGCGGTCGCAAAGGACGCCGGTGAGGCTTTCCTGTGCACCGCCTGTACCCGGAGGAACCTTGAACGTCTCCCTGACCGCCTGGCTGCTCACGATCGTCGCCCTGTGCGTACTGGTCGCCGTCGACTTCTTCATCGGCCGCAAACCCCACGATGTGTCGATCAAGGAGGCCGGCATCTGGTCGGCCGTCTGGGTCACCCTGGCGATCGCGTTCGGCCTGGCTGTGCTGGCCGTCGGCGGGGGCAGGCCCGGGGGAGAGTTCTTCGCGGGTTTCATCACCGAGAAGTCCCTGAGCGTCGACAACCTCTTCGTCTTCGTCCTGATCATGGCGAAGTTCGCCGTGCCCTCGCAGTACCAGCAGCGCGTCCTGATGGTCGGCGTCCTCATGGCGCTGGTGCTCCGCGCGATCTTCATCGCGGCCGGCGCGGCGATCATCTCCAGCTTCTCCTGGGTCTTCTACATCTTCGGCGCGTTCCTGATCTACACCGCCTGGAAGCTGGTCGAGGACGCCCGCAAGGGGAGCCACGAGGAGGAGTACGAGGAGAACAAGCTCCTCCAAGCCGTGGAGAAACGATTCGGCGTGGCGGATCGGTACCACGGCACCAAGCTGTGGATCGAGGAGAACGGCAAGCGCGTCATGACGCCGATGCTCGTCGTGATGCTCGCGATCGGCTCCACCGACGTCCTCTTCGCCCTCGACTCCATCCCCGCGATCTACGGCCTCACCCAGGACCCGTACATCGTCTTCACCGCCAACGCCTTCGCCCTGATGGGCCTGCGTCAGCTGTACTTCCTCATCGGCGGCCTCCTGAAGAAGCTCGTCCACCTCTCCTACGGCCTGTCGATCATCCTCGGGTTCATCGGCGTCAAGCTGGTGCTGCACGCCCTGCACGAGTCCGGCGTCCACGTACCGGAGATCTCCATCCCCTTCTCCCTCGGCTTCATCGTCCTGGTCCTGGCCGTGACGACCGCGACGAGCCTGTGGGCGTCGAAGAAGCAGCGGGAGGAGGAAGCGACGGGTGCGGGAGACGACGAGCACACGGCGCAGCGGGTCTAGGAAGTCTCGTCGGCGATCGCCCGGGTGATCTCCCGGGCGATCCGCGTGATGCCCGGCGAGAGCACCGGGCACGGCTTCGGCTTGGACGTCGTGGGGGCCAGGCAGAAGTGCAGGTAGTCCTTGTCGTGGTGGAGGGCGGTGCGGGCTTGGCCGGGCTGGGTGCAGTAGCCGTCGTGCTCGCGTTCGTACGCGGTGCACGGTAGGTACTGGGCCCAGGTGTAGCGGTCGGAGGCCGGACTCACGGCCTTGCCGGCGTCGGCGACGAGGTCGCCGGAGGCCTTGGCCTGTTTCTCGTACAGGGCGTTCACCCGGCGGACCCGGTCCGGGGTCATCGGGTCCGGGCCCTGCAGCACCCAGACGATCGTCGGCCGGTGTTCGCCACCCGCGTTCGCGATCTGGTCGGTGAGCTGCTCGGCGGCGGCCGTGTACCGCTGGAAGTACTGCGTGCGGGCCTTGCCGTAGGTGACGCCGTCCATGCAGGGCGTGTAGTCCCAGGCGTTCCCCCAGAACTGCAGGACGACGTAGTCCGGGCTCAGCCGCCGCACCAGCGCGGCCGCCTTGTCCTGCGGCGGGACGAGCGACCGGTCGGCCGTGCCCTCCAGGTAGTCGCACAGGGTGGTGCCCGAGTACGGGGCGCTCGTGTAGCCGGCGTCGAGGTCGTCCTCCAAGAACTTGCCGAGGACCTTCTGGTTCTCCATGGCGAGCGAGTCCCCGAGATAGAGCACCTTGGGCGCAGGCTTCGCCGTGTCGGTGTCGGTGTCGGTGTCGGGAGCGGCCGTGGCGGCCCGCTGACGCGTGGTCGGTGACGCGTCCGGCGCCGCGGCCGACGGCGGTGCCTCGTCCGGCGCGGACTCCGGATCCCCGCACGCGCCGAGCAGCAGCGCGGCGAGCACCGCCCCCGCCACTCCCACGATCCACGGCTTGCGCATACGGCGACTCCCGCCCCGGGCATCGAAACGGCTCCCCAGGCAAGCACAGCCCGGGGCAGGGCGGAAGACCCGTGTCGGCCACGAGGGCGCCCGGTCCGGCCGGACGCCCCACGCGGTCAGGCCACGCGGTCAGGTCACGGGGTCATGCCGCCGGTGCACGCGGCACCCGGCTCGGGCGTCTGCTCGCCCTGCACATACTTGTCGAGGAACTTCTGCACGCGCGGGTCGGACGCCTTGTCCACCTTCAGCTGGTGCTCCCAGGCGCTCAGCACGATGGGTGAGGACTGGTCCTCGTAGGGGCTCATGAAGGTGTACGTCGTCTTGTTCACGAGATCGGTCAGCGACTCGACGTCCGCCTTGGCCGCCTTGTCGTTGTAAGTGACCCAGACGGCGCCGTGCTCCAGCGCGTGCACCGCGTTCTCGTTCGGCACGGCCTTGGTGTACACCTGCTTGTCGCAGTTGACCCAGACCTGGTTGTGGTCGCCGCCCACCGGCGGGCTCATCTTGTAGTCGACGGGCTCGGCGACGTGGTTCTGGGTGAGCTTCGACCAGCTCTGCACGCCGTCGACCGGCGCGGCCTTCGCCTCCTCCTTCTGCTGGGCGGAGTCGATCAGGTACCAGCCGCCGCCGCCGAGCCCGGCGAGGATCACGGTGGTGACGCCGAGCGTGAGCATGCGCATGCGCCGCTCACGGGTCTGCTCCGCCTTGCGTATCTCCTCGACGCGGGCGCGCCGCGCCGCCTCCCTGGCCTTGGGGCTGTTGTTCTTGCCCTTCGGGCCGTTGTTGTTGGCCTTCGCCTTGGATGAAGCCATGGGATGTCCTTCTCCCCACCGTGCCCCGCACGGGCATGGCGGTTCTGCGAGTCGTCTGGGATCTGTCGCGCGGGTCGGTGGCCGGCCTAGACGCGGAGCAACTGCAGTTCGTGGAGATCGGGAGGGCGGGCCCGCCCCGGCTCCCGGGAGCCGTCGAGCGCGACCAGGGCCGGAGCCGGCGCGGGCTGCCAGGGCGCGGCCGTGTGATCGGCGCCGGGCAACGGCACATGGCCCAACACGGCGGCCGGGTCGGGGGCGTGGCAGTCGTGCTCGCCGGGACTGTGCTCACAGGGGTCGCGCTCCACATGACCCGCCTGGGCGGCCGAGCGCTCCTCCACCGGCCCCGCCGACACCGAATGCGGACGCTGCGCCGGAGCCTCACCGGGAGGCGAGCCCGCGCAGAACAACAGGAACGTGGTCAGGGCCAAGGAGACCACGAGCGTCAGGCGCGCCGACCGGGCCCGGGCGCACGGCAGCGCCGTGCGTCTGAAGGGTCGGCCGGACATGGAGGCACCTCACGAGTCGAGGCGAACGGAAGTGCGAGCGCCGCTGAAATTATCAGACGACGCACAGCCGTGGTCCCGTCCCAAGGATCTCATGCCTGTTTCACGCGGTCCGTCCCGTTCGGCGCGCGTCCCGGACCGGTCCTGGCTAGCGTGAGAGCCGGGGAAACGACCTGTCGAACCGAGGAGAGTGGCACTCATGGCCGCGCATCCCGAGGGAACGCCCTGTTGGGCCGACGCGATGTTCAGCGACGTCGAGGGGGCGAAGAGTTTCTACGGCGACGTCCTGGGCTGGACGTTCGGCGAGTCGTCCTCCGAGTACGGCAACTACACACAGGCGTACGCGGACGGCAAGGCGGTGGCCGCGGTCGTCCCGCCGATGCCCGGGCAGGAGGGCCAGTCCGCCTGGTGTCTGTACTTCGCCTCGTCGGACGTGAACGCCACCGCCACGAAGATCCGTGACAATGGCGGCGACGTGCTGATGGAACCGATGCAGGTCGGCGAGTTCGGCTCCATGCTGCTGGCCCGCTCCCCGGACGGCGTCGTCTTCGGCGTCTGGCAGGCCGGCGTCCACGAGGGCTTCGAGGCCATGGGTGTGCCCGGCGCGTACGTGTGGGCCGAGATCTTCACCCGCGAGCCCGAGAAGTCCGACACGTTCTTCCCGGCCGTCTTCTCGTTCCGGGCCAAGCAGATGGACGACCCCGAGAACCCCCAGATGGACTTCCGGGTCTTCGACCTGGGGCAGAACCCGCTCCTCGGCCGGATGCGGATGACCGCGGAAGACTTCCCGCCCGAGGTGCCCTCGTACATCAACGTGTACTTCACCGTCCCCGACTGCGACGACGCGGTCGCCAGGGCCACCAAGCTGGGCGGCGTCCTGCGCTTCGGCCCGATGGACACGCCCTTCGGTCGCTTCGCCGCGCTCAGCGACCCGCAGGGCGCTTCGTTCTCGGTCATCGACGTCACCAACACGCAGGGCGAGATGCCCGCGCTCTCGGACGTCGACTGAGCGCACATGGCGATGTGCGCGGGGCGTGGGACCTGTGGACGGTCCACGCCCCCGCGCATGGCATGATCGAGCGCATGCCGGAACGTGTAGTGGGCGCCTGTGACGGAGCGTCCAAGGGAAACCCGGGACCAGCGGGCTGGGCCTGGGTGGTCGCCGAGGACGATGAGATCCCTTCGCGTTGGGAGGCCGGCCCGCTGGGCAGGGCCACCAACAACATCGCCGAACTCACCGCGCTGGAGCGGCTGTTGGCGGCCACCGACCCGGCTGTCCCGATCGAGATCCGGATGGACTCCCAGTACGCGATGAAGGCGGTCACCACCTGGCTGCCCGGCTGGAAGCGCAACGGCTGGCGCACGGCCGCCGGCAAGCCGGTCGCCAACCAGGAACTCGTGGTCCGTATCGACGAGTTGCTCGCCGGCCGTTCCGTGGAGTTCCGCTACGTCCCCGCCCACCAGGTCGACGGCGACCGCCTCAACGACTTCGCCGACCGCGCGGCGAGCCAGGCGGCCATCGTTCAGGAACCCGCCGGCACCGAGCTGGGCTCCCCGGAACCGCCGGCCGCGCCCGACACGGTCCCGGCCCGCCGCAGTACGGCGAAGAAGTCCGCGAAGTCGGGCCGGCCCGGCGGCCGAACCGGCTCGTCCTCCTCCTCGGCCCGCACCATCAAGGCGAAGTTCCCCGGCCGCTGCCTGTGCGGCCGCCCGTACGCCGCCGGTGAGCCCATCGCCAAGAACGACCAGGGCTGGGGCCACCCGGAGTGCCGTACGGCGGCGACGGCCGGAGCCGAGTAGCCGGCGGGCGGGACGGTAGGGGAGGGCGCGGGCGTCACAGGACGGCGCCGCGCCACTCCCCGGTCTCCCGGCCGCGCTCCTCGATGAACTTCTTGAAGCGCTCCAGGTCACCCTTGGTCTGCCGCTTCACGACCCCCAGCTTGTCGGCCACCTTGTCGGCGGTGCCCTCGGGCTGGAACTCCATCTGGAGCATCACCTTCGTGCGCTCCTCGGAGAGGTGGTGAAAGGTGACGACGCCGGCCTGCCGGGCCCCACCGGCGACGGTCGTCCACGCGACCCGCTCGTCCGGGATCTGCTCGGTGATCTCCGCGTCGAACTCCCTGTGTACGCCGTCCACCTTGGTCACCCAGTGCGTGAGCGTGTCCGAACGCTGCTCGATCCGCTCGACCCCGCTCATGAACTCGGGGAACGTCTCGAACTGCGTCCACTGGTTGTAGGCGGTCCGCACGGGGACCTGGACCTCGATGGACTCCTCGATCTGGGTCATCGGTCGCCTCCTCACATAGCTTGCGTCTCGGTCGCGGCCGAGTCGCCTCGGCCGCGTCCGACGCGGGTACCCAGGTCTCCCGCGGATCAACGTGGTCAGGCCGCGTCGAACGTGTAGTGCGCCGTGTGGTCCAGCAGCGCCGCCGGGCTCGTGTCGTTCCACGGCTTCATGGTCTCGTTCAGATCGACCACGTTCGGCGTCCCGGCGGCCGGCACGTACGCCGAGCCCGGGTGCAGGCGCTGCCAGTCGGCCCACAGCTTGTCGACGAACGCGTGGTGCAGCCAGAAGACCGGGTCGTTGGGGGAGACCCCGGTGCCCATCTGGCCGCCCACCCAGACGTGCACCCGGTTGTGGAGGTTCACGCCCCGCCAGCCCTCCAGGTGATTGCGGAAACCGTCCGAGGCGCTGTTCCAGGGCGCCATGTCGTACGTGGACATCGCGAGCACGGAGTTCACCTCGGCCCGGGTCGGCAACTGCCGCACCGCGCCACCGAGGGACCGCCGCAGATAGGTGCGGCCGTCGATGCGCACGTTGATCGGCCAGTTCCCGGTGGACGCCGCGAACGGTCCGTCCGTCACCCGCCCGTCGCGGTTGCGCCCGGTGCCGCCGAGGAAGTCCGGTGCCCACAGCGACGAGCGTGCCGTGCGGTCGGCAGTCCAGTCCCAGTAGGGCAGCGCGACGGTCGGGTCCACGGACTGCAGGGCCCGCTCGAACTCCAGCAGGAATCTGCGGTGCCACGGCAGGAAGGACGGCGAACGGTGGCCCGTACGTTCGCCGTTGTCGGTGTCGGTGTCGCCGAGGATGAACGCGTTGTGCGTCGTGACGAACTCGTCGTAGCGACCGGAGCGCTTCAGCGCGATCAGCGCGTCGACGAAGCGCCGCTTCTCGTCGGCGGTCAGGATCGCCTGGTCCTTGCGTATGGTCATGGCTCTGCGGCTCCTTGCGGTGGTTCCGGTGGTACGGGTGCGGGTCAGTTGAAGGGGACGAGACGGGCGCCCTGCAGTTCGTCGACCGCGGCGCGGGCGGCGGCGCGCGGGGTCGGCACGGGGGAGTAGTGGCTGACGACGCTGATCCAGCTGCCGTCGGCGTTGCGCATCACATGCAGCTCGGCCCCGTCGACGAACACGGCGTACCCGGCGCCGTGATGGTGACCGCCGCCGTCGGTCGCGTGCCCCTGTATCCGGCGACCCCGGTAGACCTCGTCGAAGGCGTCGGGCCCGCCGTGCCCGTCGTGTCCACCGGGGTCGTCGTGGTCCTCCGCGACCGCGGTGGTGAGCGGGGCGCCGAAGGTCACGGCGAGGGCGGCCGCGGCGCCGAGGGCGTGGCGACGGGTGATGTCGGGCATGCGGAACTCTCCTGGGGAGGGGGATTGATGGCTTGTCATGCCTATCGACCCGGTGGGGAACCGGAGAAATCCCAGGAAGTCGGTTGGCTGCGATCCGGACAATTAACCAAATGTCGTGCAAGGTTGAACAAAGATGATCTTGCTGTGGCGAGCCTTCGGGCGGGGGTGGAGGGGGATATTCCGTTCGACCGTCCGGGTGTCGCCGGTGATCTTGTGGTGTCGACGCGAATCGAGTGGCCGGGGTCACGCGGGCAAAGTGACGCGAACCCGGGCCACTCCCGCGCTGCTACTCTTTGTGGTCAATTGATCACTTTACGCAGCGAAATAGGAGTGTGCGTGAAGATCGCGTGCGTCGGCGGCGGACCCGCAAGCCTGTACTTCTCGATCCTGATGAAGCGGCAGGACCCGTCCCACGACATCACCGTCCATGAACGGAACCCGGCCGGATCGACGTACGGCTGGGGCGTGACCTACTGGTCCGAACTACTGGACAAGCTCCGCGAGAAGGACCCCGAGACGGCCCTCGCCATCAGCGAGAACTCCGTCAACTGGAACAGCGGAGTGGCCCACGTCCGCGACCGTACGACGGTCCAGCCCGGCGACGAGGGCTTCGGTATCGGCCGGCGCCGCTTGCTCGAACTGCTCGCCGAACGGGCGCGGTCCCTCGGTGTCCGGGTGGAGTACGAGCACGAGATCATGGCCGACGACCTGCCGGACGCCGATCTCGTCGTCGCGGGCGACGGAGTCAACAGCGCGGTGCGCGGGCGGTACGCCGACCACTTCGGCAGCGACATCGCGTTCGGTCGCAACGCCTACATCTGGCTCGGCACCAGCAAGGTCTTCGACTCCTTCACCTTCTCCTTCCAGGAGACCGACCACGGCTGGATCTGGGCCTACGCCTACGCGTTCAGCGACGAGCAGAGCACGTGTGTCATCGAGTGCTCCCCGCGGACGCTGAGCGGCCTGGGCCTGGGCCGGCTGGGCGAGGCGGACGGGCTGGCCCTGCTGGAGAAGCTCTTCGCCGACATCCTGGACGGCCACCCGCTCCTGGGCCGGGCCCAGGACGACGGCACCGCCCAGTGGCTCAACTTCCGCACCCTGACCAACCGCGCCTGGCACCACGGCAACCTCGTCCTGCTCGGCGACGCCGCCCACACCACGCACTACTCCATCGGCGCCGGCACCACCCTCGCCCTGGAGGACGCCATCTGTCTGGCCGAAGCCCTCGGCGCCCACCCGGACACGGAGGCCGCGCTCGCCGCGTACGAGCGGCGCCGCAAGGCCGAACTCCTCCGGCTGCAGAGCGCGGCGCGCCACAGCGCCCAGTGGTACGAGAACATCCAGCGGTACATCGACCTGCCCCCGGAGCAGATGTTCGCGCTCCTCGGCCAGCGGCACTCCCCGCTGCTGCCGTATGTGCCGCCGCAGCTCTACTACCGCCTCGACCGCGCGGCCGGCCGCCTGGAGGCGCTGCGCCGCTTCAAGCGGTGGCTGGGCCCGAAGCTGGCCCGGTCGTCGCAGTCGCGTGCCCTCGCCGGCCGGAAGTAGCCGGGAAGCAGCGGGCCTCTGGGAGCCGCTATCGCACGCCCTGTGGCCGGAACTGGATGCTGATGCGCGGCCCCACCGCCCGCGTCGACTTGGGAATCGCGTGGTCCCAGGTGCGCTGGCAGGAGCCGCCCATCACGATCAGATCGCCGTGGCCGAGCGGGAAGCGCAGCGTCTCCCCGTCGCCGTGCGGGCGCAGGGCCAGATCGCGCGGGTCGCCCACGGACAGGATGGCCACCATCGTGTCCTCCCGGGCGCCCCGCCCGATCCGGTCGCCGTGCCAGGCCACGCTGTCCCGGCCGTCGCGGTAGTAGCAGAGCCCCGCCGTGGCGAACGGTTCACCCAGCTCGGAACCGTACTGCGCGGAGAGCGCCGCCCGGGCCTCGTCCAGTACGGGGTGCGGGAGGGCGTCCTCGCCGCCGTAGAAGGCGAGCAGCCGGGGTACGTCCACGACCTGCTCGTACATCTGCCGTCGCTCCGCCTTCCAGGGCACCTCCTCGGCGAGCCGCGTGAACAGCGCGTCGGCACCGCCGAGCCATCCGGGCAGCAGATCGACCCAGGCCCCGGCGCCCAGCTCCCGTCGGCGCAGCCCGTCGAGGGGGCCGAGGCGAAGGTCGTCGGACTGGTCGAAGAGGGAGCCTTGGAAGTGCGTGGCCATGCATCCAGCGTACCGCCGGATTCGAAAGTCTGTTCGTTCCGGCGGTTCCGGCGGCTGCTGGTGGCGCGGGCTCCCTCGTCGCCCGTCGTCTCAGTGCTGCTGAGCCTTCTGCGGCGTCAGCTCGCTCGGCCGTACGACCACGAAGCCCTCGCCCTCCAGCTTCAGCTGCACGGCCTCCCCGGAGCCGCCGCGCATCATCGAGCCGAAGGACTGGGAGCGGTGCAGCGAGGTGTTCAGGTGGGCCGTCCAGCCCACGACCGCGTCCGTGTCGACGAACACGGGCAGCTGCGGCGAGACCGGGATGACCAGCGGATTCCCGTCGCAGACGAGACCGAGCCTCCCCTGCCCCGTGAAGACGCTGTTGAACAGCCCGCCGCCGGTCATGCCGGCGCCCTTCACGGTCTTGATCTCGTACGACAGCGAGGCGTCGAAGCAGAGCACGTTGCGGCCGTTGACGGTGAACACGTCGCCCGGCTCGATGTCGACGATGAAACAGTTCTGCGCCTCGTGCGCGAACCAGGCCTCGCCCTGACCGCGCACCGCCATCAGCGGCAGCCCCTCCCCGGTGACCGCGCGCTTGAGCATGCCGCCCATGCCCTGGCCCTTGCGTTCGAACTGCAGGTTCCCGCGGTAGGCGATCATCGCGCCCTGCCGCGCGAGCATCTCGCCGTTGACGGCGTACTTGATGGACTTGGCGTTCTGCACGCTCATCCCCGGCGCGTACGCCGGCTGGACCATGTTCTCGTTCGAGAAAAGATCGCTCTTCATACGGGCATGCTGTCCCGGACTGCCCGGTTCCGCCAAGCGACGCGCGCGGTACGCGAATTGAGGCGCCTGGCAACGTCTCGATCGGAATGGTAAAAGCGGACACATGACCAACAAGACCGTCGGCGTCGACCTCCCGGACCGCCGGGGCCGCACCGGGCTCGACCGCACCGGCCGGGATCTCACCGGCAACCCGCGCGTCAGGGTGCGGGACGTGAAACTGCTGTCCAGCCACTGGTACGTGGAACGCACCACGACCTTCGACTTCCAACACGCCGACGGCACATGGAGCACCCAGGAGCGCGAGACACACGACCGGGGCAACGGCGCCACCGTCCTCCTCTACGACGCCGAACGCGAAACCGTCCTGCTCACCCGGCAGTTCCGCTACCCGGTGTACGTCAACGGCCACCCCGACGGGATGCTCGTCGAGACACCGGGCGGCCTCCTCGACGAGGAGGACGAGCACCCCGAGGTCGCCGTGCGGCGCGAGGTCATCGAGGAGACCGGCCACACCATCGGCGAGATCCAGCACGTCTTCGACATCTACATGAGCCCCGGCTCGGTCACCGAACGCGTCAGCTTCTACGCCGCCTCGTACGGCCCGTCGACCCGCACCCACGAGGGCGGCGGACTCGACGAGGAGGGCGAGGACATCGAGCTCGTCGAGCTGCCCTTCCGTCGGGCCCTGGAGATGATCCGCAGCGGTGAGATCGCCGACGCCAAGACCATCATGCTGCTCCAATGGGCGGCGCTGGAGGGGCCGTTCAAGGGCTGACCCGCCGCCACGCGGCCGTCAGACGCTTTCGAGCGCCTCGGCGGCCTCGGCGGCGACCGCCTCAGCCACGGCTGTCAGCGCGGGGGAGTCGAGCTTCCACTGCTGCCAGAACAGCGGGGCGTCCATGGTCCGCTCCGGCGCCAGATTGACGAGCCGTCCGGCGTCGAGCAGCCGCCCGGCCTGCGCGGCGGGCACCATCCCCCAGCCCATCCCGGCGGCCACGGCGTCGGCGAAGCCCTCCGAAGTCGGCACGTAATGCCGTCGCGCACCGGAGGGACGGCCTCGCGTCAGCCGACGGACGAAGGCGTTCTGGAAGTCGTCCCGCCGGTCGAAGAACACGACCGGCGCGTCGACTATCACGTCCTTCAGCGGCACGTCCGATCCGACGCCGAGCCACCGCTCCGCGAAGGCGGGAGCGGCGCAGGGCACATACCGCATGCGGCCGAGCGGCCGGACCGAGCAGCCGGCCACGGCGTCCGGTGCCGAGGTGACCGCGGCCATCACCAGCCCCTCGCGGAGCAGCCGGGCCGTGTGCTGCTCGTCCTCGCGGAGCAACTCGTAACAGGGGCGCAGTTCCTCGGGCACCCGGGTGAGGGCGGGCAGGAACCAGGTGGCCAGCGAATCGGCGTTCACCGCGATCGACACGCGCGTGGTCTCCCCGGCACCCGTCATGCCGAGCGCGGCGTGCGCGTCGTGTTCGAGGCGGGCCAGCTGGCGCGCGAACCGGACGACCACCTCGCCCGACTCGGTCGGCCGCACCGGCTTCTCACGGATCAGCAGGACCCGGCCGACCCGCTGCTCCAGCGCCTTGACCCGCTGGCTGACTGCCGACGGCGTCACGTGCAGGGCACCGGCCGCCGCGTCGAACGTGCCCTCGTCCACCACCGTGAGCAGGGTGCGCACCAGATCGAGCGGAAGCTGAGACATCACAATCACTAATGATACGTAAGAATCTTTAGCTGTACGCAGGGCGGAGTATTTCCTAGCGTCGTGGGTGTGTTCAGCGAAATGACCGCCCTCGCCGCCGGATTCGGCACCGGCCTCTCCCTCATCGTCGCCATCGGCGCCCAGAACGCCTTCGTCCTGCGCCAGGGACTGCACCGTGACGCCGTGCTCCCGGTCGTGGCCATCTGTGCCCTCTCCGACGCGCTGCTGATCGCGCTGGGGGTCGCCGGGGTCGGTGCGGTGGTCGTCGCCTGGCCCGGCGCGCTGAGGGCGGTCGCCCTGGTCGGCGGCGGCTTCCTCCTGGTCTACGGCGCCCTGGCGGCCCGCCGCGTCCTGCGGCCCGGCGACGACGCGCTGCGGACGGAGAGCGGGTCGGCGGGCTCGCGGCGCCGGGCCGTCCTCACCTGTCTGGCGCTGACCTGGCTCAACCCGCACGTCTACCTGGACACCGTGTTCCTGCTCGGCTCCATCGCCTCCGACCGCGGCCCCCTGCGCTGGACCTTCGGCCTCGGCGCCATCCTCGCCAGCCTGTGCTGGTTCGCCGCCCTCGGCTTCGGCGCCCGGCTGCTCAGCCGCTTCCTGGCCCGCCCGTCGGCCTGGCGGGTCCTCGACGGTCTGGTCGCGGTGACGATGCTCGTGCTCGGCGGGATGCTGATCGCCGGAGCATGAGCCCCGGCGTGCGCAGGTGAGTCCAAGGCATGCGCGGGTGTGGCGACAGCATGCGCGGGTGCGGCGACAGCATGTGAGACGGCTGCGACATCGCCTGTCCCGGCGATGGCGATCTCCGCGATAGTGGTGCCCGTATCGAAAGATGTATCGAGCATCAGGATGCCCGTGGACACCACCAAGAGCAGCGCAGGCGACGACACCGCACCGGAGGACGACTCGCCGACGCCACCTGGCCGGGGTCGGCGCCGCTGGGCGATGGACACCCGCCCGCTGCGCCGCCCCGCCTACCGGCGCCTGTGGTCCTCGACCATCGTCACGGCGGTCGGCAGCCAGCTGACCGCCGTCGCCGTGCCCAAGCAGATCTACGACATCACCGGCTCCTCAGCCTGGGTCGGCTACGCGAGCCTCGCCGGCCTGCTGCCCCTGGTGGTCTTCGCGCTGTGGGGCGGCGCGGTCGCCGACAGCGTGGACCGCCGCACCCTGCTGCTCGTCACCAACACCGGCATCGCCGTCACCTCGGTGTTGTTCTGGGTCCAGGCCGTCACCGGCCTCGAATCCGTCTGGACGCTGATGGCCCTGCTCGCCCTCCAGCAGGCGTTCTTCGGCCTCAACTCACCCGCCCGCAACGCCTCCGTGGCCCGTCTCGTCCCCGCCGACGAACTGGCGGCGGCGGCCGCCCTCGGCTCGACCGTGATGCAACTCGGCCTGGTGGCCGGGCCGTTGCTCGCCGGCGCCCTCATCCCGGTCATCGGCCTGGCCGAGCTGTACCTGATCGACGCGCTGGCCCTCTGCATCACCCTCCGGGCGGTCCACAAGCTGCCCTCCCTGCCTCCGCTGGACACCGCGACGACCAAGCGGGCCGGCTGGCGGGAGGTCCTCGCGGGCTTCCGCTACATCGCCCTGCACAAGGTGCTCCTGCTGTCCTTCCTCGCCGACATCATCGCGATGGTCCTGGGCATGCCCCGCGCCCTCTTCCCGCAGCTGGCCGACACCACGTACGCGCCCTACGGCGAAGGCCTCGCCCTCGGCCTGCTGTTCGCCGCCATCCCCATCGGCGCCGTCGCCGGGGGCCTGATGTCGGGCACCTTCTCCCGTTCCCACCGGCACGGTTTCATGGTCATCGCGGCCGTCATGGCCTGGGGCGCGGCCATCACGGGCTTCGGACTGAGCACCAGTCTGTGGTTCGCCGTGCTGTTCCTCGCCGCCGCGGGTGTCGCGGACATGGTCTCCATGATCTTCCGCGGGGCCATCCTGCTGTCCGCCGCCACCGACGAGATGCGCGGCCGGATGCAGGGCGTCTTCACCGTGGTCGTCGCCGGCGGCCCCCGCCTCGCCGACGCCCTGCACGGCACCGCCGGCGCGGCCTTCGGCGCCCGTACGGCCGTCGTCGGCGGCGGCCTGCTCGTCATCGCCGCGATGCTGCTCCTCGCGACGGTGACACCGGCACTGCGGCGGTACCGGATCTGACCGATCGACACTCCGCTCTTCCGTACGCTGGTCAGCGGCACACCCCACAGGCAGGAGTCGCAACGATGCAGTACGTGAAGCTCGGCTCGACGGGTCTGGACGTGTCCCGGATCTGTGTGGGATGCATGAGTTTCGGCCTCCCCGACCGAGGCACGCACGAGTGGACCCTCGACGAGGAGGCGTCACGCCCACTGATCCGGCAGGCGCTGGACGCCGGGATCAACTTCTTCGACACGGCGAACGTCTACTCCGACGGCACCAGCGAGGAGATCGTCGGGCGCGCGCTCGCGGAGTTCGCGCGGCGCGAGGAGATCGTCGTCGCGACCAAGGTGAACGGCGCCATGCACCAGGGCCCCAACGCCTGGGGCCTGTCCCGCAAGGCGATCATGACGGAGATCGACGACAGCCTGCGGCGCCTCGGCACCGACTACGTCGACCTCTACCAGATCCACCGCTTCGACCCGAACACCCCGGTCGAGGAGACGATGGAGGCCCTGCACGATGTGGTGAAGGCGGGCAAGGCCCGCTACATCGGGGCGAGTTCGATGTACGCCTGGCAGTTCGCCAAGATGCAGCACACCGCCCGACTGAACGGCTGGACGCGGTTCGTGTCCATGCAGAACCACTACAACCTCCTCTACCGCGAGGAGGAGCGCGAGATGCTCCCGCTGTGCGAGGACCAGAGCGTCGCCACCCTGCCCTGGAGCCCGCTCGCCCGGGGCCGTCTCACCCGTGACTGGGAGACCGTCACCGCACGCACCGAGACCGACAACTTCGGCAGGACGCTCTACCAGGAGGGCGACCGCGAGATCGTCGACGCCGTCACCCGTATCGCCGGCGAGCGCGCGGTGCCCCGGGCCCGGGTCGCCCTCGCCTGGCTGCTGAGCCGTCCCACCGTGACCGCCCCCATCGTCGGCGCCACCAAGCCCCACCACCTCGACGACGCCGTGGCCTCCCTCGACATCACCCTCACGGAGAAGGAGACCGAAGAGCTGGAACGGCCCTACACGCCCCGGGCGATCAGCGGCCACTGAGCCGGGCGACGCCCGGCTTCGCTCGGCCGGCGCCCGCGCGCCGGACGCCCGTGCCGGGAAGCGGGTGACCCCGTGCCGGACGCCCGCGTCGGTGGCGCGGGCGTCACAGGCGGGCGTACTCCAGGCGCACGGTGGTGGCGAGGCGGGCCAGGGCCTCCTCGGCGCCCTCGCGGTCGGTCTTGTCGAGGAGGGCGAGGGCGTCGGCGGCGGCCACGCGGACCCGCTGGGGCACCTCGTCGAGGGCGGCCATCCGATAGGCGATGGTGCGGCGGGCCGCGCGCTCCTCGGGGCTGACGCCGTTCGGCCCGGTACGGGGGAAAACGGCGGCCTCGTAGGCGGTCACATGGATGAGCACGCCGTGCGCGATGCCCTCGGCGTAGCCCCGCTGCCCGGCCTGCCGCTGGGCCATGGCGAAGTGCGCCATGGCCCGCCGCCGCACGATGAGCGAGCCCACCATGCCGACGAGCCCGGCGCACACGGCCGCCCCCAGGGCGACGAGACCACCGCCGATCAGCGCGCCGATCAGGGCGCCGCCCGCCATCAGCAGGCAGGTCAGCCCGGTGGTGAGCATCAGCAGGGCGCGCGCGGGAGTGAAGGAGGCCATGACGTGCAGTGTCTCAGCCCTGGCTGGGTGTCTGAGCGGTGGGCCGGAGGGGAAGGGGACGACGCGGGCCGTGCCGGACGGTCGGTCGGCGCCCGTGGTGGCGGGTCACTCGCCGCCGGAGGGCCCCGGATGTTCCATGCGGGACAGCCATGTCGTGAGCACCGTTTCGAGTGACTCGGCCTCGGCCGACGTCAGCAGATCCAGGAGACGGCGCTCGTTGCGCATGTGCTCGGTGAACGCCTCGTCGATCAGCTCCCGTCCCGGCCGGGTGAGGGCGACGATCCGGCCGCGCTGGTCGTCCTCGGCGCGGCGGCGGGTGACGAGCCCGGCCCGCTCCAGCCGGTCGATCCGCTTCGTCATCGCGCCGGTGGTGACCATGGTGTGCGCGGCGAGCTCGCCGGGCGCCCGTTCGAAGGGGGCACCGGCACGGCGCAGCGTGGCGAGCACGTCGAACTCTCCCTCGCTGAGCCCGTAGCGGCCGTAGACGAGACACAGTTCCTCGGTGAGCCGGTCCGCCAGGCGGTGCAGCCGGCCGATCACCCCTTGCGGGGTGACGTCGAGGTCGGGCCTCTCACGGCGCCAGTCGGCCTGGATGCGGGCCACCCGGTCCGGTGATGGTTGACGGTCCTCCATGACCACCATGATAGCTTCCCGGGAAGTTATATTGTCTTCCATGGAAGCCAATATGCGATGGGTGGCGCTGACCGCGATCGCGCCGGTGGCCTGGGGTGCGAACTACTTCGTCACCCACGAGTACCTGCCGGCGGACAGTCCGCTGTACGGGGCCGCCTTTCGGGCGCTCCCCGCCGGCCTCGTCCTGCTCGCCCTGTGCCGACGGCTGCCGCGCGGCGTCTGGTGGGGGAGGTCCGCGCTGCTCGGGCTGCTCAACGTGAGCGTGTTCTTCGTGCTCGTCTACGCCGCCTCCCAGCTGCTGCCGACGAGCGTCGCCTCGACCGTCATGGCGGCCGCCCCGCTGACGATGATGCTCATCGCCTGGCCCCTGGTCTCCGAACGGCCCGGCCGCGCGCACCTGGCCGGCGCCGCGATCGGGCTCGGCGGAGTCTGTCTCATGCTCCTCTCGGGGGCGGCGGGCGCCGGCGTCCCCGGAATCCTCGCCTCGGCCGCCGCCGTGCTCGTCTCGTCCTTCGGCCACATCCTGACCAAGCGCTGGAACGCCGGGACCGACGTACTCGCCTCCACCGCCTGGCAACTCACCGCCGGAGGCCTGATACTCCTCCCGGTCGCAGCGGCGGTGGAGGGACTGCCGCCCGCGCTCTCCCCGCAGGCGCTCCTCGCCTTCGCCTACGTCGCCCTGATCGCCACGGCGCTCGCCTTCGTCGTCTGGTTCACCGGCCTGCGCCATCTGCCCGCCGGCACCGTGGGCCTGATCGGCCTCCTCAACCCCGTCACGGGCGTACTCCTGGGCACGGCCGTCGCCGGGGAGACGCTGACGGGCCGCCAACTGTGCGGGCTGGTCCTGGTCCTGACCGGTGTCGTCCTGGGCCGCCCCGGCCGGGCGGACCGACGTGGCGGCGACCGGCCGGGACCGGAGCCCGCTTCGGCGACCGACCCGCGCGAGAGTCCTCGGAGTTCGCCTCAGTCCCTGACGTGATCCTCTCCGAGCGTGATCGGGCCGAGGCCGGGCGGCAGGTGACGTACGGCTGTCGCCACCGCCACCGCCACCGCCACCGCCACCGCCACCGCCTCCGCCATCGCCACCGCCTCCGGCGCCGTGGTCGTTCGCGCGAGGACGGATTCGCCCAAGAAGTCCGTGCTCACCGTGTACCGGTCGACGTCATGCGCGAGCAGGCACGGCCCGACGACGGTCAGGCGGCGGCGGGTGGTGGCCGAGAAGCGCAGCGTCCAGTGGCCGGTGAAGGGATAGAGGACCCGCAGCGCCGGCTCGGCGTACGCCGCCTCGACCAGCGCGCGAGAGGCGCCCCCGGGATCCTGCACCGTGCGCGCCTCGGTGGGCAGATGCTGCCACTCGGACTCTGCCAGTCGTACCGGATCGTCGTCCGGCACCTCGAGGCGGCCGGTCAGCTCCACGAACGGTGCCGCCCGACGAAATGTCGCCCAACGCCGGCCCGTCGTGCCACGCCTGCGCGGCTCTGGCGACCTGCGCCAGATCGTCGGTATCGCCCTCGACGAGTGCCATGCTCCGGGACGACTCCTCACCGCGGAGCGACGACCGCCGTTCGGACACCATGAGCTGACGAACAGCGGGTTGCGGTGCGGGAGCGTGCTCTCGACAGCGGCATGCATCAAGGGGTCGGAGGCCGAGGACGCGTCAGGTGCGGAGAAGAAGCCCTCTCCCACGGCCGTTCGGGGCGCGGCGGCGAGGCTGCCCTGAGCCGCGACGCCGGGATTCGGAACAGCTGGATCGGGGCGTGTGACCATGACCGGTCATTGTGCAGCAGGCGCGGGGTGGTGCACGGCCGCCCTTCCCTGTTCCGTCGCAACTACCCGCCGCCGTACGAAGATCAGGTGTCTGCATAGGGTGGGGCCTGTGAGAACCAGCGACACCGGTGAGGCCGTCGCGTACCAGAGCGCGACCGAGGGGGAGACCGCCGTCCGATGAACCAGATCCTGTTTGCCGGGGCCATCGGCCTGTTTCTGACGCTGATCGGCACACCGCTGCTGATCAAGCTGCTGGCCCGGAAGGGCTACGGGCAGTACATCCGTGACGACGGCCCACGCGGCCACGCCGGGAAGCGCGGCACCCCCACGATGGGCGGCATCGCCTTCATCCTGGCCACCCTCGTCGCCTACGCCTCGACCAAGGTCATCACCGGTGAGAGCCCGACGTACCCCGGTTTCCTGGTGTTGTTCCTGATGGCGGGCATGGGGGTGGTCGGGTTCCTCGACGACTACATCAAGATCGTGAAGCGGCGTTCGCTGGGACTGCGGGCCGGGGCGAAGATGGCCGGTCAGCTGATCGTCGGCATCGTGTTCGCCCTTCTCGCCATCCGGTTCGCGGACGACCGCGGCCAGACGCCGGCCTCCCTGAAGCTGTCGTTCGTCACCGACTTCGGCTGGACCATCGGGCCGGTCCTGTTCGTCGTATGGGCCCTGTTCATGATCCTGGCCATGTCGAACGGGGTGAACCTGACCGACGGTCTGGACGGCCTCGCCACCGGCGCGTCGGTCATGGTCTTCGGCGGCTACACCTTCATCGGCCTGTGGCAGTTCCAGAACTCGTGCGCCAACGCCATGGAACTCACCGACCCCGCCTCCTGCATAGAGGTACGCGATCCGCTCGACCTCGCCGTCATCGCCGCCGCGTTGATGGGCGCCTGCTTCGGGTTCCTCTGGTGGAACACCTCGCCCGCCAAGATCTTCATGGGCGACACCGGGTCCCTAGCTCTCGGCGGTGCGCTCGCCGGCCTTGCCATCTGCTCCCGCACCGAACTGCTCCTCGCCATCCTCGGCGGGCTCTTCGTCCTGATCACCCTGTCGGTGGTCATCCAGGTCGGCTCGTTCAAACTGACCGGCAAGCGTGTCTTCCGAATGGCCCCGCTCCAGCACCACTTCGAACTCAAGGGCTGGTCCGAAGTCCTCGTCGTGGTCCGCTTCTGGACCATCCAGGGCATATGCGTGATCGCCGGCCTCGGTCTGTTCTACGCGGGGTGGGCCGCGGGCTGAGTCGGACGAGCGTCGGGTTCAGGTGGTGGCCTGTCGGGCGTACACCTCGATCTCGATCTTCATACGGGGGTCGGCCAGGCCGCGCATGAGCATCGTGGCGGCCGGTCGCACCTCCTCGAAGGCGGGGCGCAGGACCGGCCGGCAGGGCTCGAAGTCGTCGCGGTCGGGCAGCAGGCACCGCACCGGCACCACATCGGCGAAGGTGCACTCCGCCTCGGCCGGCGCGGCCTCGATATTCAGTCGGCCGGGTCCTGGCGCGGAGAATGCCCGGTGCGCCGAGCCCTCCGCGCTAAGAGGCGCTCGACGCCAGCCGGAACACCACGTTCCGCCGCAACGGCCCCTCCGGCACGCCGGGGTCGTCGAAGTCGTCGGAGGGGTCTCGGGTCATGCCGAGGCGGCGCATCACCGCCTGGGAGCGGAGGTTGGTGGCGGTGGTCACCGCGAGGATCTCGGGGAGACGGAGGTGTTCGAAGCCGAAGTCCACGACCACTCGCGCGGCCTCTGTTGCGTAAGCGTGGCCCCACGCCGTACGCGCCGGTCGCCGGCCCGCCTCCACTCCGGAGAACGGCATGTCCTCGTCCACCGGGTCCAGCCCGGTGAATCCGATGAACTCGCCCGTGGCGCGCACCTCCACGGCCCACCAGCCCCAGCCCCGCCGGTCGAGGTCGGCCTGGAAGCGGGCGGCGGACGCCTCGCTCTGTTCGCTCGTGAGGACACCCGGAAAGCACTCCCGCACCTCCGGATCGGCGTTCAGGGCCGCCCAGGGGGCGAGGTCGGACTCCTGCCAGTCGCGCAGGAGGAGACGATCGGTTCGCAGTTCGGACATCGCGCCAACCTGACGCGATCATGGAACGGGAGCGATCGAATATCCGGGCCGGACAAGGCAGTTGCCGCTACGGGCCGTCGGCGCCAGAGGGGTCGGTGTCGCCGGTCGTGGGGGGAAGAGTCGTTGGACGGCGGTGACGACGGCGGCTTCGGCGCCCGCTACACCGAGGCCCACGTGCCCACCTGGATCTGACGCGACCAGGGCCGGCGCCGCCTCGCCTAGAGCCCGCCACTCGCTCCCAACCCGCACCGCACCGCCCGTAGATGTTCGGCCAGTGGGCCGAGGCCCACGTCGTGACGGCGTTCGTCGACGGTCTCGGGGTGGCGGATGGGGTACGGGAAGAGGGTGCCGGGATTGATGCGGGTGCCGTAGAACTGGGGCTGGTTCAGGGCGACGGCGCAGTGGTCGGCGATATAGGCGTGGTGCACGGCGGGGCAGCGGCCGTCCGCGACGGCCTCGGCGATCAGGTCGCGGCAGGTGAGCTGGAAGCCGAGGTCGGGGGAGTGCAGGAGGATCATCAGGGCCGCCGTGGAGGCGGGCTCGCCGACCGACTCCGCGGTGGGCCAGCCGTGGCGGGCGACGATCGCGCGGAGGGCGTCCCCGTTTCCGGCGTGGCACTCGGCGATGCGGCCGCGGGCCTGCGCGGTGGGCGCGGAACGGGCCTCGTGGGCCAGCCGCCGCTCGTCCTCGGCCCTGCGGATCAGCTCGGCGGCGATGACGCGCTTGCGGGGCGGCGCGGGGCCGGACGCGGGTTCCATGGCCGGGGCGCCCTTCACATCGGCTCCCGGACGGCGAGCGAGAACCACACCTTCTTGCCCACCTCACCCGGTTCCGGCGGATCGGTGCCCCAGTCGTCGGCCGACGCGGCGACGATGAACAGCCCGCGGCCCGACTCGGCGGTCGGGCCCCCGGTTCGTGGCCGGCGCGGAGCGGGCGAGGGGTCGGCGAGCGTCACGCGCAGTTCGCGCACGGCGCATTCGAGGGCGACGGCGACGGTGCCGACGGGATCGGCACCCGCGTGCCGGGCGTCGTGGGTGCTGTGGGTGCCGTGCGGGACTTTCACCACACCCCCTGGGTGCGCCGCCACCGTGCGCCCCACCCCGGCGGCGCACGCGGGGTGCGCGGGCACCTGCAGCTGGAGGAGACGGGATCTCCTGAGTGGGATCAAGGCAGCCTCACCGCGTCCGGGGAGCGGTCCACCCCGCCGGAGGGGGCGTCATGGACGCTCCACCCGGGGTCGTGCGCTGCTGCGGCAGGGTTTCGTCGGCGGGGCGCGCCGACACTGACTGCCGTCATCGGGTTCCTCCCGGTCCTTGAGGGTGCTGTTGTCGAAGACAACAGCACCGGCCACACAAAACACCAGGTGGTGGAGGGGTTGTGCGGTTGCGGGCGGGTAGTGGCGCGCGCTGTACAGGTTCCCCACCATGGTGAACGTCGACGAGAACCCGCTCCTTCGCGAGCGGTACTCCTCCGCCGGCCGGCCCGGCATGCGCGCCAAGAGGGTTGTGGTCGCCGGGGCAGCCGGGGTCTGGGCGCGGACGTCGTACGGCTCCCTCGCCGAGAGGGAGCTGGGCCCGGACCACATCCGCGTCAACGCCGTGTCACCGGGCTCGATGCTGATCCCCGGACGCCGCTGGGACCGTATGCGCCGGGAGGATCCGCAGGCGTACGACGCCTTCGTCGGGGCGGAACTGCCGTCCGGTGCCCCCGTCACTCCGCACGAGGTGGCACGCACGGTGGTGTTCCTGCTCTCCGACTGGGCGGCCGGAGTCTCCGGCGCCCATCTGACCGTGGACCGGGCCCAGAACGTGCCCTCGCCGGACGGCTATTGAGGCGCGCCCACCGTCAGGCGGCCGCCCCCAGCACCACCCGCGACCGGCGTTCGAAGTCCTGTACGAGGGGCTCGTGGCGTCGGGACGCCAGCCGGCCCCGGAAGTCGCGGAGGGCCTGGATGGACCGTTCGCTGTGCACACTGCTGAGCGCTTCGAGCGCGTCGGTGGCCGTGGCGATGGCCTCGTCGAGGCGGTTCTGCTGGAGATGGGCCGTCGCGAGGACGGACCGGCTGATGGCCTGGCGTCGGCGGCGGTCGGCGTGGGCGCGCACCGACTCGCCCGCCGTGTGCTCGGCCTGCGCGGCGAGGCCCAGGTCGCGGAAGCAGACGGCGGATTCGGCCTGGAGGTAGTGGTGGTCGAGGAACCGCACCCAGGGCGACTCCTGGGCGGCGCCCCGGCTCGCGTCGAGCTGCTTCTCGGCGGCGCGCAGGGCCTCGGCGGTCTCGCGGGGCCGGCCCAGTGCCGCGTGCCCCCGGGCGGACATGGCGTGCAGCCGCATCAGGCCGAGGGGGCTGCCCGAGTCCCTGGCGGTGGCGACCCCGGCCCGGGCCAGGGCCACGCCCTCGTCGGGGCGGCCCAGGTTGGTGGCCAGATGGGACAGCCCGGCCAGGATCTGCCCGCCCAGCACATGGTCGCGGCCCTCCGCGCAGAGCCGGAGCCCCTGCGTCATGTACCGCTGGGCCAGGCCGTACTCCCCGGCGTCGTACGAACTCCAGCCCGCCATGGCGGCCAGCCGGGCGGCGGCGGCGAACAGCTCGCGCCGGTGGTGCGGCGGCATGCCGCGCTGCTGGAGCAGTGGGATGACCTCGGTGGTGAGGTACTGCACGATGCTCGTACGGATACCGCCGCCCCCGTAGTGGTTGTCCATCTCGTCGAACATGCGGAGCATCGCGTGGACCTGCTCCACCGGCCCGCCGCCCGGCACCGGCGCGAGCCTGGGGGCGTCCCGGCTCTCCACCAGCCACAGCAGCCAGGCCCGCTGAGGGTTCGTCAGCGCGCCCGGCACGAACGGCACCGAACCGAGCAGACTGCGCCGCGAGATGTCGGTGGAGCCCAGCTCGGCCAGGGTGTGCAGGGTCTCCGCCACGTTCTCGACGTACATCAACGCCCGCCCCGTCACCGGTCGTCCGCGATCGAGCGGGAAACCGAGGTCGGCCGGAGCGAGCGCGCGGCCCAGCCGCTCGCCGAGAACCGCAGCGATCAACTCCGGTGTGTTTCCCCGCGGTTGCTGGCCCTGGAGCCAGCGGGTGACGGAGGCCTTGTCGTAGTTGGTCTCCGTACCTTGGCAGCGGCCCAGGTCATTGACCCGGAGAGCGAGGGACGCGTACGAGCAGCCCGCCTCCTTCAGGGCTGCCGCCAGCGGCTTGTTGGGCCCGCCCGTCCCCTTGACCGGGTTCCTTGGTAATCCGTTCGTCACGGCGGCCATCCAGGTGTCGCATCGTGTCGGCGCGCGGCTTGACCCCTGCCCGCCGTGGCGCCAACTCCTGGGCGGGCCGGAGGAGTTCGAGGGACGCTGTCCGCGATGTACGGCAGGTCGCTCGATCACTATGGTGGCCGAACAACTCAGCCCGCAACCTGCGTTCTGATAATTTCAGAACGAACGGCAAAGACCTGTCCGTGTCAACGGATCGCGTGGCACACTGCACGCTGTGAATCCCGCCCCGGGAGGTTGCACGTGAGTGAGACCCGCTCAGGAGGGAGTGCTCCTGCGGCGCCCACGGTCCTGCGCATGGTCCTCGGCAAACGGCTCCGGCAGCTGCGGGAGCAGGCCGGAGTCTCCTTCGACGACGCCGCCCGCGCCATCGAGGTCACCGCCCTGACCGTCCGCCGCATGGAGAAGGCCGAGGTCGGTCTCCGTATCCCTTATGTGAAGGAGCTGCTACGCACCTACGGGGTCACCGGCACCGAGATCGAGGGCTTCCTGGCCCTCGCCCGCGAGGCCAACCAGCCCGGCTGGTGGCACAAGTTCCGTGACGTGCTGCCCGAGTGGTTCAGCGCGTACGTGAGCCTGGAGAGCGAAGCCGCCGTCATCCGCCTCTACGAACCCCAGTACGTCCCCGGCCTGTTGCAGACCCACGACTATGCCGCCGCGCTGATGCGTGTCGGCTTCCCGAACGCGAGCCCCGAGGACGTCGACCGCCGCGTCGCGCTGCGCCTCAGGCGACAGGACCTGCTGGTCAAACCCGAGGCGCCGGCCGTCTGGGCCATCCTCGACGAGACCGTGCTGCGCCGGCCGGTGGGCGGCCCCGAGGTGATGCGGGCCCAGATCGACCGGCTCGTGGAGGCGACGGAACGGCCCAAGGTCAGGATCCAGATCATGCGGTTCGCGGCCGGACCCCACCCCGGGGCGTACGGCCCGTTCCACTACTTCCGTTTCGGCTTCTCCGAACTCCCCGACATCGTCTACACCGAGGGCCTCGCGGGCGCCCAGTACGTCGACCAGCCCGTGGACGTCGTGACCTACCTGGAGGTGCTGGACCGGATGTCCGTGCAGGCGGAACCGGTGGCTCGGACCAGGGACATCCTGGCGGCACTACGCAAGGAGTTGTGACAGATGGCAAGGACACCGGACGGCCCCGTCCACAGCGGCATGCCCGCTCCCGAACTCGGTGCCGAGGGCTGGCGCAAGCCCTGGAGCGGCACCAACGGCGGTTCCTGCGTCGAGGCCAAGCGCCTGCCCGACGGCAGCGTCGCCTTCCGTCAGTCCACCGACCCGGACGGCCCCGCCCTCGTCTACTCACGGGAGGAGATGGTGGCGTTCCTGGCGGGCGCCAAGGCAGGCGAGGCCGACTTCCTCATCGCCTGACGGCCACCCGGTCGCGCCCGCTCCGCCTCACCCGACGGCGCCCGGCCGCTCTGCTCCGCTTCGCCCGGCGGCCCTTCGGCCGCCTCGCGGATCACTACGCCCGCACAACCGGACAACCCGCACACGCACTCCCGTCACCTCCCGGCCGCGCACAGACTTGGGGTCACCACCCGACCGCGCCTGGGCTCGCGAGGTCGACACCCGCCGCGCACCACCCGAAGGGAGCGGCATGCGTACGCCGCCTCGTGTCCCGGGTCGAGCCATGCCGCCCGCCGGGCACGCCTGCCGGGCCGCTCCCGGGGGGCGGGGATGACCCCGCCGCCCGCACTCACCCGGTACCGGACCCTGATCATCGAGGGGCACCAAGGGCCCGGCCGGAACCGCCTGGTCGCCGAGCTGGCCCACCTGGGCTTCGAGGTCCGGCACATGCCGCCCGCCCTCCACCACCTGGACCCGGCCCTGCCCTACCGCGAACTCCTCGCCGGCCCCGGCCGACTGGCCGTCGACGGGAATCTCATCGCGGAACTCGTCCACGGGCCGCTGCGCCGGGGCCGCTCCCGGGTCACCTGGATCGAGGCCCTGGACCTCGCCGACGCCGTGGCCGAACGCGACGGAGCCATGCTCCACCTGACCACGTCCGAGGCCACGGAGGCCGCCACCGCCTACGCCCGCGCCTTCCGCACCCTCGCCCAGCACGTACCCGTGGTGACCCTCGACGTCGGCGAGCCGGGCCGTCCCATCCGTGCCCCCGTCTCTCATCCGTCCCAACTCTGGCGCAACGCACGGCAGTTGACGATAGGTTAGCGACGACCACGCGATGTGAGGCAGGAGAGTTCCCATGGCAGACGGCCACCCCACTCCCGATCAGGAAGCCCTGTCGAAGATCGACACCACGGTGCCGCACTCGGCCCGCATCTGGAACTACTGGATGGGCGGCAAGGACAACTACGAGGTCGACCGCGAGGCGGGCGACGCCTACCGCGAGATCGCCCCCAACATCGAGACGATGGCCCGTGCCTCCCGCGTCTACCTCATCCGCACGGTCACCTTCGTGGCCCGCGAGCGCGGAATCCGCCAGTTCCTGGACATCGGCACCGGCCTTCCGACGTACGACAACACCCATCAGGTCGCCCAGAAGGTCGCCCCGGAGTCCCGCATCGTCTACGTCGACAACGACCCGCTGGTACTGCGGCACGCGCAGGCGCTGCTCACCAGCACCCCCGAAGGGGGCACCGACTACGTCGACGCCGACCTGCACGACCCGGACACCATCCTCGAAGCGGCCGGGAAGATCCTCGACTTCAGTAAGCCGGTGGCCCTGATGCTGATGGGCATCCTCGGCCACATCCAGGACTACGAGGAGGCCAAGGACATCGTCCGCCGCCTCCAGGCCGCCCTGCCGCCGGGCAGCTACTTCGTCCACTACGACAGCACGGACACCGACGCCGAACTCAAGCGAGCCCAGGACGGCTACGACGACACCGGCGCGGTCCCGTACGTCCTGCGCAGCCCCCGGCAGCTGCACGCCTATTACGAGGGCCTGGAGCTGCTGGAGCCCGGCATCGTGTCCTGCCCGCTGTGGCGCCCGGAACCGGGCACGGACCCGGAGCCGACGGACGTGTACGGGGGCGTGGCCTACAAGGCGTAGCAACACCGGCCCGGCGCGGGCGCATTGGGCGACGCGGGAGCACGCCGTGACGGCCGTGTACTCCTGGGTACTTCGGGTAGGCCCCCCGCATGACCGGCCCCGCCGACTTCGACCGGCAGGTTCTCGACGCGGTGGAGAGCCTGGTGCCGCTCTGGTTCTCGGCCGTCGAGGACGTCACCCCTCGGCTGTCCCCGAGACAGATCCTGGCGCTCCGGGCGGTGCGCCGGGGCCCCGAGCTGAACCTGACAGCCCTGGCGGAGCAGCTCGGTGTCGGGCTGCCCACGGCCAGTCGGCTCTGTGACCGACTCGAAGCGGCCGGCCTGCTCCAGCGGTGCGTACGGGTCGACGACCGGCGCGAGGTGCGTCTGGTGGTGACAGAGCGCGGACACGGGTTCCTCGGTGCCGTCACCGAGCGCCTGTCGGCACGTCTCGGCGACGCCCTGGCGGCGATGCCACCGGCGGAACGTGCGCGTGTCGAGCAGGTGCTGCGCGCTCTGGGGGCACCCGTCAGGTGAGCTGCGCCGTGACGCGCCCCGCGTCGCTGTGCACATGGCAGAGCAGCAGGCAGACGTCGTCCTCGTGCTCGTCGTCCAGCAAGGGGTGGAGGAGCTGGTCGGCCGATTCCTCGAGGTCGTCGTCGAGCGTGGCGGGCGGGAGCGCTCCGAGCGTGGTGGCCAACTGTTCGATGCCCGGGTCGATGCCCTGGGCCCGGCGTTCCACCAGTCCGTCCGTGTAGAGCGCCAGGGTCGAGCCGGCCGGCAACGGGACGGTGTGGTCGGCGATCTCCTGGCGGAGGGGGATGCCGAGCATCGCGCCGGGCTTGGCGTCCAGGATCCGCACCTGCCCGTCGGGCGCGCGCAGCACCGGCGGCGGATGTCCCGCGGCGGCCCAGGTGAGGGTGGGCTCCTGCGGATGGAACCGGGCGATGACGGCGGTGGCGTACAGGTCGGGCTGCAGATGGTGCAGGAACAGATGGAGATGGGTGAGGAGCTGGCCGGGGGTCTTTCCTTCCACCGCGTAGGCGCGCAGCGCGGTCCGCAACTGGCTCATCATCACCGCGGCGTGCAGACCGTGCCCGGTGACGTCGCCGATCACCGTGATCAGGCTGCCGTCGGGCTGGCGGAAGGCGTCGTACCAGTCGCCGCCGATGTTCAGGCCCCGGGTGGCCGGCAGATAGCGCGCGGCCAGTCGGAGTCCCGGGGTGGTGGGCAACTCGGTGAGCAGGGCGCGTTGCAGGGTCTCGGCGATGTCGCGGTTGTGCTCGAAGCGCCGGGCGTTCTCCAGGGCGACACCGGCCCGCCGGGCCAGCTCGATCAGCATGAAGGCGTCGTCGGCGTCCCAGCGCTCGTCGTCGGGCGGTGACAGCGTCAGCACGCCCAGGGGCGCGCGCCGGGTCATCAGGGGTACACACAGCAGCGGCCGGGTGGGGTCGAGCGCCGAGGGCGGCTGGTCGTCGACTCCGGGCAGTCCGCCGGGGTGGTCGGCGGCGTACTGGGGCCGCCCGCGGCGGGCCGCGACGACGGCGGCGGCCGGACGCGGGCCGCCGCGGGCCACGTCGTCCTCCCCGTCGAACAGCCATACGTCGGCGGTGCGGGCGTACCGGGGCACCAGGAGGGTGGGCAGCAGCCGCACGATCGCGTCGGGGTTGAGGGACGCGGTCAGGGCGGCGCTGGCGTCGGCGAGGAAGGTGAGCCGACCGCGCGCGTTCTCGGCCTCCCTGCGCGCCTTCTGCTCGGCGGCGAAGAGTTCGCGCTGCGCGACACCGGCCGCGTCCAGCTCGGCGTGCAGGGCCAGGACACCCTGGTTGGTCTGGTGCAGCTCCTCGCGATGGAACGCGACCAGCGCCTCCTGCTCGTCGAGCTTCTCCAGCAGCAGCGCGGCGTCCTCGTCGGCCCCGAACAGGGCTTCCGCGAACGTCACCGGATCACCGGCCACATGCTCGCTGTCCGGCAGCCGCGCTTCTTCCGAGCAGGTGACCGTCAGCCGCCACGGCTGCCGGAACTCCCCCGGCCGCCGGTTCGCCGACGTCACTTCGACCAGGAACCGGCTGCCGCCGGGCCGCGCCGTGGTGGCCCGCGCGGTCAGCAGCCACGCGCCTCCCTTGGTGAGGCACTGCCGCAGCTGCGCGGTGAGCACGGACACCAGCCGGGCCCGGTCGGTCGGGGCGACCCCGTACGAGGTGGCCAGCCGCGCGGTGGCGATACGGGCCCGCGCGGCGTCGGTGACGGAACTGACATGCCAGGTACGGGTCATGGGAGGCGGTCCGACGGGGAGGGGCTCAGTACGGCGACGGTGGTGTCGTCGCGTACCGGCCGGGCGGGGCTGCTCGCGTCGCGCACGATCACGGCGGCGATCACAGCGGGGTCGAGGGAGGGGCTGTGGGCGGCGGGGCCCGGACTCCAGCGGCTGGGCAGGCCGTCGCTGTGCAGCACGAGAAGGCAGTCGTCCCCCCAGGCCACCTCGTGCTGCGGGAGACGGGCGGCCCGGTGGGCGCCGACTATGCCGGGCCGCGACAGCAACGGTTGCCAGTTCGCGCCGGTGCGCAGCCGCGCCCCGATGTTGCCGATGCCGGCGAACAGCAACTGTCCTGCGGCGACGTCGAGTTGGGCGACGGCGACGGCCGCGCCCCGGGTGTCACGCAGCGCGCCCTCCAGCCGCCGCAGCAGCTGTGCGGGAGGCAGTTCGGGTGCGCGGTACAGCTGCTCCACGGCCGCCGAGGAGGCACGGGCCGCCGCCAGGCCGTGGCCCAGGCCGTCGGCCAGCATCATCGTGGTGAGGTCGCCCGTCCGGACCCAGGCCCAGGCGTCGCCGGAGAAGTCCGCGCCGGCGAAGGGGATGTTGACGCCTCCGGCGCGCACGGCCGGGGCGGGGGAGGGGGCCGGGCCGCCCCGGCGTCCGGGCCGGGCGCCGAGCCGCGCCAGGGCGATGGTGCCCCGGCCGACCGTGCTGTGCAGGTCGAAGTCGTCGGCGACCCGGCGGCAGGTGCCGAGGCCCGCGCCGAGCGAGGACGTCGTCGAGAAACCGTCACGCAGCGCGCCCGCCACGTCACGCATGCCCGGCCCGTGGTCGATCGCCACGATCTGCACCATGGGGGCCGCGCCGTCCGCCCGCTCCGGCGCGGGGCGGGACACGACGTCCAGCAGTATCAGCCCGCCACCGGCGTGCTTGAGCAGATTGGTCGCCAGCTCGGTGGCCACCAGCGCGCAACCGGCGGCGCGGCCCTCGTCCAGCCCGGCCCGCGCCGCCGCGGCCTCGGCGGCCACCCGGGCGTCCCGCACCCGGGTCGAGTCGTGCACCGGAACCTCCCAGACGCGCGGCATCACCGCTCCTCGCGCGGGCGCGGCGCACCCGACATCCAGGACGTCACCGTGACCGTGGTGCCCGAGCCGGGGCGGCTGTCGATCGCGAACTCGTGGACCAGCCGCCGGGCGCCGCCCAGCCCCATCCCCAGGCCCTCGCCGGAGGTGTAGCCGTCGAGGAGGGCCTGGTCGAGGTCCGCGATGCCGGGCCCCTCGTCGCTGAACGCCAGGCGCAGACCCCGTGCGCCGCCCCTGTCCACCGGAGCGCACTCCATCTGGCCCCCGCCGCCGTGGACCAGGGTGTTGCGGGCCAGCTCGCTGGCCGCGGTGACGAGTTTGGTCTGCTCGACCAGACCGAAGCCGAGCTGGGCGGCCGCCTGCCGCACATGCTGACGTACCCACACCAGATCGAGGTCCGAGTGGATCGGCAGGCAGGCGGAGATGCCGCCGGCGGTCTGCATCACGGACTCTCCTGGCGGGCGTGCCCTCGGCGGGGGAAGGTCGGGTCCGGTTCGCCGAGGAGGCGCAGCGCGTCCTCGGTGCTGAGCGCGGTACGCAGTCCCGGCAGGGTCAGACCCAGCTCCACCAGCGTGATCGCCACGGCCGGGCGCATGCCCGCCACCACCGTCGCGGCGGCGAGCAGACTCGTCTGGGCGGCGATGTCGCCGAGCACCCGGCCCAGGAACGAGTCGACCATCTCCACACCGGAGAGGTCGATGACGACACCCGTGGCGCCGCTGCGCGCGACCGTGTCGCTGATGTCCTGCTGGAGCTGCTCCGCCGCGCCGTCGTGCAGATCGCCCTGGAGCGACACCAGGAGGACGCTGCCGAGCTTGAGCACGGGTACGGGTGCCCCGTACGAGGACGGTCCGCCGTACGCGGCGAAGAGATCGCCGCTCACCTGTGCCCCGAACCGGCGCCGTCGCGGGACACGATGTCCGTGCCCAGCTTCCCCAACGCGTAGGCCAGGGCGTCCGCGAGGCTCGTGCGGGTGAGCACCGAGCTGAGGTCGATGCCCAGATGGACGATGGTCTGCGCGATCGGCGGCCGGATGCCGGAGACGATGCACTCGGCTCCCATCAGCCGCGCCGCCGCCACGGTCTTCATGAGGTGCTGGGCCACCAGGGAGTCGACGGTCGGGACCCCGGTGATGTCCAGGATGGCGAACCGAGCGTGCTGCTCGACGATCGAGTCGAGGAGCCGCTCCATCACCACCTGGCTGCGCGCGCTGTCCAGCGTGCCGATCAGAGGGACGGCGACAACCCCCTCCCACAGGCTGATCACCGGCGTGGCGACCTCCATCAGCTGCAGCCGCTGGCGGTGGATGAGCTCCTCGCCCTCGCTGAGCGCCGTCTCCAGCACCACCAGACGCAGGGTGCCCATCAGGACCGTCAGGGTCGTGGTGCACTCACGCAGGTGCGTGGCCGGCGCGGCGGCGAACTCGGCGACGAGCAGCTCGGTGACGGACGGCCGCAGCGCGTCCACCTCGGCGGAGATCTGCGTGACGCTGGAACCGGCCCGCGCCCGGGAGGCGGCCGTCCGCGCGAGCTGCTCGCGAACGACGTGGAAGCCGCCGGACTCCGCGTCCTCGACGCTGTCCGAGGCGGCCACGGCGGCGAGCGCGTCCACCACGGCTCGGCCCGCCTCCACCGCCTCGTCGCGGGAGTGGGTGAAAACGGTACGGAACAGTGCGGCGTCGGCCCATCGCTGAGCGATCTGTTCCTGGCGGTTGCGCAGGAAGTCCGCCACCTCCTGCGCCGGTGTCACCTGCTGGCCTGCCGTGTCCTGTTCCGGCACGGGTGTCTCCTCACATGCTGGCGCGCCTCCCCGCTTCGGGAAACGACTGGTGGGCTTCGGGAAACGACTGGTGGGCGATTTCATCGGTGGGGCCGGCCGGCCTCCCCTCGGCCGAACCAGTCGAGACAGACCACGAGTGCGTCGTCGTCCGCCATGGGCGTGCCGCGATGATCTGAGAGCTCCCTGAGCACCGCGCCGGGGACATCGGCGGGGGGCAGCAGACGTGTGGCGTTGACCGCCCGGGCCAGCGCCCGTTCCCCGTACGTCTCCCCACCGGGCGTGGCGACGGAGTACACCCCGTCGCTCACGAAGACGAGCCGGTCGCCCGGTTCGATCGTCAACTCCTGGGCGATGTAGTCCGTTTCCTCGAACATGCCCAGCGGCAGCTGCGCGTCGAGGGCGACCGAGCCGACGGTCCGGTCGCGCAGCAACAGCATCCGCGGGGAGCCCGCGTCGACGACCTGCAGGCGCCCGGTGGCCAGGTCCAGATCCAGCAGGAGCACCGACAGATGGAGGGCTCCGCCGTACTGGGCGTGGACGGCCTGGTCGGCGAGGGCCGCCTGGTCGGCGATGGGGATGCCGGCCCGGCGGGCGTTGCGCAGCGCGTTGATCCCCAGATTGGTCAGCAGGGAGGCCTCGATGCCCTCGCCCATGCCGTTGGTGATGTACAGCATCAGGTGGTCGGCGTCGGCGGACCAGTCGAAGTTGTCGCCGAAGATGGCGTAGGCGGGCTCCAGCTGGCCGCCGAGCGCGTACTCGGGGCACGTGGAGGAACGGCCCGGCAGCAGCTGCCACTGCATCTCCGCCGCCAGGGTCAGACGGCTGGAGCGCCGCGCCCGGACAAAGAGATCGGTGTCCCGCTCCGCGACGACCAGCTCGTGTCCCAGAACCTGGGCGAGCTCTGCCAGTTCGGCGAGGCACTCGTCGGCGTGCGCGGCCGACGGCAGAGTCAGGCGCAGCACGCCCAGCCGGTCACCGCGCACGGTGACCGGCAGATGCACCCGCACCCGCCCGTCGGCGTGCTTCTCCACGTACGGCTCCTGCGCCCCGAACGCCCGGCCGGTCGGACCGCCGTGCATCGGCAGGGGCTCCGGCGGGTTCGGGTGCGTGGCAACGGGCCGCAGCGCGGTGAGTGAGTAGTCGGCCAGATAGAGCTCGACGTCCCACGCCGACCAGTCGTCGCTCAGTACGTCGCGGACCGCGTCCACCAGGTGGTGCGGAGCAGCGGAGCGAAGCGCTCGTTCGGCTGCCACGAATCTGTTCACGATGTCGGATACGCCATTCTTTCCACAGCGACGGCGCGGCTCCCGCGCTGCCGCGGACGCCGTCCGTCGGTACTTGAGCAGAGGTAACTGGGGTTATGCGTGCTTTGTGTGCCCTGGCGGGCTGACAGTGTTCGAGAAGCCTGCAAGAGTGGGCGCGTGACTTCCTCCGCCTCGCAGCCGCGGCCGGACGAGGTGGCGCGAGTGACCTCCGAGGCGGCCGAGCTGCTGGAGGTCCTGTGGGGGCGCGCCTCGACGGCGCCGGTGTCCGCCTCCCAGATCCGCGTGCTGTTCATCCTGGAGCACAGCGACGGCATCAATCTGCGGATGCTCGCCGACGCCCTCGGCTCCACGCCACCCTCCACCAGCCGGCTGTGCGACCGCCTGGAAGCGGTGGGCTTCGTCGAGCGCCACGCCAGTACGGCCAGCAGACGCGAGCTGTGTCTGCGGCTCAGCCGACGCGGACGGTCCTTCCTGGTGGACGTGCGTGCCCGCCGTGAACGTGCCCTGCGGTCCGTGCTGGAGCAGATGCCGGCCGGGAAGCGGACCGTGCTGCTGGAGGGGCTGGAGGCGTTCTGCGCCGCCGCTGCGGCACAGATCCACGAGGGCGACGCCACCGACGCCCGGAGCGCCTGACCGCCGCGGACCCGATCCCGGTCCGACAGCCTCATCCCAACCCTTCCCACGCTCTGGCCCCGGCTCACTCTGTTGCTTCCGGCCATAGTTGTCAAACGACAACTGTTGGCCGTGCAAGCGCCCCGCCGCGCCGACGGATTACGCCAAGTGGCGCTGCCGGTCGGCGCGTTGGCAACGGCTATTTCTCCGCCGGAGGTTCGTCCGGGTGCCGGGCGACCTGCCCGGAGTCCACGGCGGCCAGTGCCTCGTCCACGCTGTCCACCGTGGCCACGGTGAGGCTGACGCCGGTGAGATCGAGTATCCGCCGCACGGCCGGCGCCGGGGCGATGACGTACACGCCGCCCGGGATCCGCCGCACCTCCTGATACGTCCGCAGGATGATGTTCATGCCGGACGAGTCCATGAACGGGACGGCCGACACGTCCAACAGGAAATGCCGTCGGCCGTGGCGCAGTTGGTTCGCCAGGTGATGTTGCAGCTCGGTCGCCGTGTCGATGTCCAGTTCCCCCTCGATCGTGAGCAGCACGGCGTCGTCCCGAGGCAGATCGACCTTGATGGACAGGGGATTCTGGGCAACGGACACGAGAGCCTCCACAGGCGCTACCGATCGGGACGGGTGCCCGATTCACGGATTCGACGCATCGCCCGGCGATGCGCCCGTGCGCATACCCGCGAATCGTCCCTACACACGGGCCCCGATCAGGCGACTCCGGGTTCCAGCAGCCCCGCGCGCAGCCGCTTGATGATGCGGCTGATCAGCCGGGACACATGCATCTGGGACACCCCGAGCTGCTCGGCGATCTGCGACTGGGTCTGTTCCTCCACGAACCGCAGATGAAGGATGCGCCGCTCACGGTCGTCGAGCTCGGCGATCAGCGGCGCCAACGAGTGGAAGTCCTCGACGAGTTCCAGCGACGGGTCCTCCTCGCCGATGAGGTCGCCCAGCACGGCGTCGCCGTCCTCGCCGCCGTCGGAGGTGAGCGCCGCGTCGAGCGAGGAGGTGTTGTAGCCGTTGGACGCCTTGCGCGCCTCGACGACCTCCTGCTCGGACAGGGACATCAGCTCGGACAGCTCACGCGTCGTCGGCATCCGGCCCAGCCGGGACTGCAGCTCGTCCGTCGCGCGGGCCAGCTCCACCCGCGCCTCCTGCAGCCGTCGCGGCACATGCACCGCCCAGCTTGTGTCCCGGAAGAACCGCTTGATCTCGCCGACGATGTACGGCACGGCGAACGTGGTGAACTCCACCTCCCGGGACAGATCGAACCGGTCGATGGCCTTGATCAGCCCGATGGTCCCGACCTGGACGATGTCCTCCAGGGAGTCCTCACGGCCGCGGAAGCGCGAGGCCGCGTACCGCACGAGCGACAGGTTCATCTCGATGAGCGTGTTGCGCACGTACTGATACGTGTGCGTGCCCTCGTCCAACATGGCCAGCCGGTCGAAGAACTGCCGCGACATCTCCCGCGCGTCCTTCGGCCTGACCTGCGACGGGTCCTCGATCAGGGGCAGGCCCACCCCGTCGGTCATGACCCTCCCCCGTGCCGTGGCCGTTGTACGTGCCGTCACGGCTGCCATGCTGTCCACCCCTCTCGCCTGAAGCCTTGCTGCCACCCCACGCTTGCCCCGCTATCCGCGACTCAGTCCAACTCGGCCGCGAAAGGGACCGTGTTGCTCCCCACTCTGGCCGGAAGTCGCCGCCACCCCCGACGGCGGGGGGACCACCGGGGCTGGCGATCCGTCACGACGAATGCCCGCATCGTCGTTTGTCCACGGAATCGCGGGGCAAGCGGAGTTCCACGCCTCCGGATCGGAGGCACGCCGGCGGGAGCGGTCTTCCGCGCACGGGCCTTGGTCGCCCACCCACCGTTCCCCGCCGCAAGTCCCTGAAAGCGTCGTTCAGGAGCGATTTCCCATGCTGGTCAATGTGTCCGCAAACGGCTCAGGCACGTCCGTTCGTCCCGGAACCCCCGACAGGAGGACGCACGACGACGCCCCCGACACCGCCACCGCCTTCGCCCGGCTCACGGCGATGGACGCGGGACCCGAACGCGACCACGTACGAGACGAACTCGTCCGGGCCTGGCTGCCCATGGCGCACCGCATCGCCGGGCGCTTCCGCAACCGCGGCGAGTCGCTGGAGGACCTGCGCCAGGTCGCCGCGATGGGCCTGGTCAAGGCGGTGGACCGCTACGAACCCGAGCGGGGGGCGTTCGAGAGCTACGCCGTGCCCACCATCACCGGCGAGATCAAGAGGCACTTCCGCGACCGGATGTGGACGCTCCGCGTCCCGCGGCGGGTCCAGGACCTCCGCAACAAGGTACGTGTGGCGCGCCGCGAACTCAGCCAGACCTCCGGTGGCGCCGCCGAGCCCTCGGTCGCCGACATCGCCGCCCTCGCGGGGCTCACGGAGGAAGAGGTCAACGCCGGGATGGAGGCGCTCGACAGCTTCAGCGCCCTGTCGCTGGACGCCGAGATGTCCTCCGGCGACGACGGCTACAGCCTCGCCGACACCCTCGGCGCGCCCGACACCGCGTACGACGTCGTCGTGGACCGGGAGGCGGTCAAGCAAGGGCTGCGCCGACTGCCCGAACGCGAGCGCGCCATCCTCTACATGCGCTTCTTCGAGGACATGACGCAGAACCGCATCGCCGACCGCCTCGGCATCTCCCAGATGCACGTCTCCCGCCTCATCAGCCGCAGCTGCGCCCGCGTCCGCGAGGAGGCCCTCGGCCGGACCACGCCGTCTCCCTGAGCCTCTGCCGCCTCATCCCTCCGCCACCTGTCGTCGTCAGATCATCCAGGAGCGAAACAGATGCTGATGCCCCATCCCGCGACCCTGCGCAGGCTCGTCGAGGAGTACGAGTCACTCGTGGCCCATGAGGGCGAGCAGAACGATCCCCAGACCGCTCGCCGCGCGCAGGACCTGGCGTACACGTTGTGCGTGTCCACGGGCACCCGCGACCTTCGCCAGGCCCTGGAAACGGCACGCGGGCAGCTCGCCGCCGCGCAGGCGACCGCGACCGCGGAGCTGTGCGGGAACCGCGTGGGACTCCCCGCGGAACTCGACAGCCATGGTCCGGGCGCGAGCGGGTATGCGGCGCTTCATGAACAGTGATGAGCCGAGCTGTCCCGAGTCGTCGACCCCGCACACACCATGATGCCGATGGAACGCCACCCGCTCGTGAACCACGACACCGCTCCCGTGGAGGGACCTTCCGCCCGGGCGGTGTGGCCGCCGGTGGCCATCACCACCGCCGCGGCGGCCCGCCGCTACGTGCGGGCGTTCGTGGGGGAGCGGTGGCGTTCCTCGGACGGGCCGCCGACCGAGCAGTCGATGATCGATCTCATTCTCGTCGTCTCCGAACTGGTCACGAACGCACTCCGGCACGGTGGCGGCGTCGCCGGCTTCGACGTCGCCCTCACGCCTGAGGGCGTGCGGCTGAGCGTGCGGGACTACAGCGCCGCCGTGCCCGTGGGCCTCCACGGGCCCGGCGTGCTGCCCCGCGCCCACGAGGGCAACGGATACGGATGGCCGCTGATCAACCGGCTGTCCAGCGCGGTCGACGTCGAGCGCCGCGCGGCCGGCGGCAAGACGATCAACGTGTCGGTGCCGCTGGCCTGACGCTTCACCAGGGCAGGAAGACGTGAACGTCCTTGCCGTGGTCGTGTACCACCACGCTCACCTCGTCGCACAGCGTGTGGATCAGATACCAGCCGATGCCGCCGCCGCCCTTGCTGGGACTGAAGGGGCGCGGCGCGGGCGATGTCGTGCTCGTGTCTCCCAGCGTCACATGGACCCCGTCGAGAGTGCGACGCATCGTCAGCTCGAAGCGCCCCGGAGCGTACTGCACCGCGTTGGCGGCCAGCTCCGTGACCACCAGCAGGATGTCGTCCCAGTGCTCGACGGCCGCCGGCGGTGAGGTGCGCGCGAGGGCGCCCAGGAACCCCTCGGCGGCCGCACGGGCCCCCGTCACGTCGCCGAGCGCTCCGTCGAAGGCGGCGTGGCTGTCGTAAATCTCCTCGGCAGGCAGTTTGTCGTCCCTACGTGGCTCTGTTGCCATCTCGTCTTCCCCGGCTCGGCTGCTTGAGGCGGACGCGATGTCGCGTTCTCCTCCGTCGCTCGTGTTTCCCGCGCGGAGAGCGGCTACGCGTGCGAAAGCGTAGGGATGTGTGGGGTATTGGAGAAGAGAGTGTTCCTCCGGGGCCCCCGCCCGGTGTCGGCGCTCTACCGGTCACCGGGCTCACCGCCCCCGGCCGGCGTCCGGATGACCAGCAGGGCGACGTCGTCGTCGTTGTCGACGGGACGGGCGCGCTCCAGGAGCAGGTCGCAGAACACATGCAGGGGCCGGTGGGCGAGCGCCGCCGCGTGCTGGCGCAGCCGGGCCAGGCCCCGGTCGAGGGTGTGCCCCGGCGACTCGATCAGACCGTCCGTGTACAGCACGAGCGTGGACAGCGGCGGGAGCGGGGTGAGCGTGTCGGTGCGCGCCCGTATCAGGCCCGTGCCGAGCAGATGGTCGTGCTCCTCGTCCAGGAACCGGGACCGGCCGTCATGGGTGATCAGCAGGGGCGGCGGATGACCGGCGTTGGTCCACCGCAGCGCCCACTCCTCGTCGCTCCGCTCGACCCGGCCGAAGATCAGGGTCGCCATGGACGCCTCGGCCACGTTCACCACGGCCTGGTCCAGCCGCTCCACGATCGAGCTCGGCGGTTCCTCCAGGGCCCAGGCGTACGCCCGGAGCATGTTGCGGACCTGTGCCATCCCCGCTGCCGCGTCGATGTTGTGCCCGACGACGTCCCCGATGGCCACGGCCGTGGACCCGTCGGGGAGCGAGAACACGTCGTACCAGTCGCCGCCGACCTGCGAGGACTCCGACGCCGACTCATAACGCGCGGCCATCCGCAGCCCCGGCACCTCCGGCATCTGGGGCAGCAGATGGCGCTGCATGGTCTCCGCGATGTGCCGCTGACGCTGGTACAGCCGTGCGTTCTCCAGCGCCAGCCCGGCCCGGCGGGCGATGTCCTCCAACAGGGACAGCTCGGCATCGGCGAAGGTCCCCGGCCGGTCGCTGAGGCCCAGCGTGAGGGCGCCGAGCACCGCGCGCGGCCCGCGGATGGGCGCGATCGCCGCCGAGCGCAGACCCGTCTCCTGGAACAGCTTCTGCTGTGCGACCGCGATCCCCGAATCGGGTGGCCCCTGGTAGGTCTCGGGCCCGGCCAGCGCCGACGCCGCGCCGCGCAAGGCCCGGGACAGCGGCATGAAGGACTCCTCGTGCACCGGCGGCAGCGGGCCCTCCAACTCCTCGCGCCGCACCACGACGCCGTCGCGGTGGGTCGCCACCGTGGTCCGCCAGACGTCGTCGCTCTCGGTGATCAGGTCCACGATCGCCCAGTCCGCCAGCCGTGGCACCACCAGCCGGACCAGGCGCGCGACCGCCTCGTCGGAGTCCAGGGTGGAGGTCAGCCGGGTCGTCGTCTCGGCGAGCAGCGCCAGCCGGTCGAGCTGCGACAGCGTCGGCGAGTCGGCGGCCGGGGTCACACTGTTCCCCGGGTCGCTCTCGTAGAAGAGGACCGCCGCGCCGGTCGCGCCGTCGTCGAGCCGGCACGGTGTGACCAGCCAGGTCACCGGCAGCAGCGTGGCGTCTCCACGCCGGAACCACTCGCTGTCCCCGCCGCCCGTACGGCCGCTGAGGAACGCCTGCATCATCGAGCACGACGCTCGGGGCATCGTCTGCCCGAGGTGGTCGCGGTGCAGCAGGTCGTGGGCGTCGCGGCCGACGAGTTCGCCGGCCGTGCGGTCGAGAAGGGCCTCCGTCCGGGCGTTCACCGAGACGATGGCACCGTTGTCGTCCACCACGTACATGCCGGCGTGCAGGAGATCGGGCAGACCGTCCGGTGACCGCACAGCCGGGCCGGGCGGCTGCCGTTCGATGTGATCCGGACTCCACGCGCTCATGTTCGGGCTCCTCCGACTCCGGTCGCGGACGGGACTGTCGCATGCGCCGGGGGACGGATCCGCCGCACGTGCTGCACGCATTACCCCGTCCCCGACGACCTACGCGCAAAAGCCTCCGACCGCAGGTGGGAGTATGTCTCACGCCCTGCGGCCCGCCGCGCGCCGCGCACGAACGGCGACGCGTCGGGCACAGCCCGCGTCCTACGCGCGCGCCGCCGCATTCACGCCGCCGCATTCACGCCGCCGCCTTCAGGCCTGCCGACTCAGGCTGCGGACTCAGGCCTGCAGAGTAAGCCCCACCGGTCTCACGCCCGGCAGAGTAAGCCTCACCGGTCTCACGCCCAGCGGCGTGAGCCCCGCCGGTCTCAGGCCTGAGTGTGCCGTACGCACGCCGTGACCACCTCGCGCAGGCTCCCCGTCCGCTCCATCACCTCGCGCTGTACCCGGGCCCCGTTGCCGCGCCCCATCAGCTCGGCGACGGCGTCGCGGGCCCGCTCGGCGTCACCGTTGTCCACGAGGGCCTCCTCGACATGGTCGAGCAGTGCGCCGATCACCTCGACGGCGGGCCGGGGCCGCATCGTCACGGGGTCCAGGAGGTTCTCCGACGTACCGGAGCGGGCGGCCCGCCAGGTGGCCAGGCGCAGCAGTCCCGCGCTGTGCCCGAGGGGCTCCAGGCCGGCCCGCCACTCGCGCGCCGCGGTCTCCACGAGCCCCCGGGCGAGGGCCGCGACGAGGACCGCGGTGTCGGGGTGCAGACAGACGTCCGCGACCCGGATCTCGACGGTCGGATACCGCTGGGACAGGCGCGCGTCGAAGTAGATCATGCCCTCGTCGCGGACGACCCCCGTGGCGATCAAGTTCGTGACGCACTGGTGATACCGCTCCGCCGAGCCGAAGACGTCCGCCGGCCCGGCCATCGGCCACATGTCCCACACCTGGCTGCGGTAGCTGGAGTACTGGCTGTCCCGGCCCTGCCAGAAGGGCGAGTTCGCGCTCAGGGCCGTCAGGACGGACAGCCACGGCCGCATACGGTCCAGGACGGCGACACCCTCGTCGTCGGACTCGACGGACACATGCACATGGCAGCCGCAGACGAGCTGCACCTGCGTGGGCAGGCCGAACTCCCGCGCCATCCACAGATACCTGCTGTTCATGGTGATCGTCGGGCTCACCGGCAACGGCGACGTGGCCAGCGCCACGACCGCGCTGCCGAGCCCCTCGGCATGGCGCGCCGCGTCCTTGCGACAGCGGATGATCTCGGCCCCCAGGTCGGCCATCGACGACTGCGGGTGGGTGGCGAACTCCACCTGCTCGTCGTGGAGCTCCTTCTCGAACACGTCCTGCCCCGCCCCCTCCTGCGCGGCCCGCGCGAGCACCGCGGCAGCCCGCGCCTGCGGCTCGCCGGTCTCGGGATCGACCAGGAGGAGTTCCTCTTCCACTCCGACGGTACGCACGTCATCTGGCCCTTCTGCGCTAGGTGGTGACAGCCGTGTGCCCTCGGACGACGCCGGGACACCTCACCGGGCGGCGGGCGAGCCGTGTCCGTGTACGCGGCGACGGTCCGGGTACCCGTGCGGCGCTTCGGGAGCCGTGCCGGGCAGGCGCGGCCCCAGTCCGCGACACGGAGGAGGAGAACGTGACCAGCACCACCGAGACCGGCCGCGTGACCGGTACCGCCGACAAGGACTACAACCTGATCTGGTACGTCGAGGCCTGCCTGAACAACGCGCTGCGCCTCGAGTCGTACATCCAGGACGCGGAGCGGGAGAAGGACACCGAGGTGGTCGAGCTGTTCCGCAAGGCGCAGGCCGACAGCCGGAAGGGCGCCGACTTCGGCAAGCAGCTCCTGCGCCGACGCCTGAGCGACTGACGGCCCGTCCCGGGCCGCCCGCGGTTCGGGAGAACATCGGACACTCCGTTCCCGGCACAGCGCCATTGTGGGCACGGTCGAGGCCGTCACGCGAACCGGCGGGAGAGGAAGCGCCGAGGAACGGGGTGTCCGGCCACACCGGCCGGAAAAGACACCGGAAAAGACACCGGAAAAGACAAGGGCAAGGAGGTCACTCACTCCTTGCCACTCTCAACGTATAGCGCACTGGGGGGCTTGCGGCAAGACCCCGCCCGTACCGCAGAATCGCCGACCTGAGCGAGAACTGCGTACATGGGGGTTGAGATGATGGACGTGATCGTCGTCGGCGGCGGGCCGACCGGGTTGATGCTGGCGAGCGAGCTGCGGCTGGCCGGAGTGCGAACGGTCGTGCTCGAGAAGTTGACCGAACCGACGGGCGAGTCCCGCGGGCAGGGCCTGCACGCGCGCAGTGTCGAGCTGATGGACCAGCGCGGTCTGCTGGACCGGTTCCTCGCGGTCAGCGAGAAGTTCCAGGTCGGCGGTCTCTTCGGCGGCATCATGAAACCCTGGCCGGACAGTCTGGACACGGCGCACGCGTACGGCGTTGCCACCCCGCAGCCGGTCACCGAGCGGCTGCTCCTCGAGCGCGCCGTCGAACTCGGCGCCGACATCCGGCGTGGCCGCGAACTGGTCGGGTTGAGTCAGGCCGACGGGGACGGCGTGACCGCAGAGCTGGCGGACGGCACGCACCTGCGTGCCCGCTATCTCGTCGGCTGCGACGGCGGCCGCAGTGTGGTGCGCAAGCTGCTCGGGGTCGGTTTTCCCGGCCGGCCCGCCACGGTCGAGACGCTGCTGGGCGACATGGGGGCGACCGCGGACCCGGCGACGGTGGCCGCCGTCGTCGAGGAAGTCCGCAAGACCCAACTGCGGTTCGGCGTCACCCCCCTCGGGGACGGGAACTACCGTGTGGTCGTACCCGCCGAGGGCGTCGCCGAGGACCGTACGACCGCGCCGACCCTCGATGAGTTCAAGCAGCAGCTGCGGGCCCATGCGGGCACCGACTTCGGTGTGCACTCACCTCGCTGGTTGTCCCGGTTCGGCGACGCCACCCGGCAGGCCGAGCGCTACCGGGTCGGCCGGGTGCTGCTGGCCGGCGACGCGGCGCACATCCACCCGCCGACCGGCGGGCAGGGGCTCAACCTCGGTGTGCAGGACGCGTTCAACCTCGGCTGGAAGCTGGCCGCCGCGGTCAACGGCTGGGCACCGGAGGGGCTGCTCGACAGCTACCACGCCGAACGGCACCCGGTGGGCGCCCGCGTGCTGGACAACACCCGCGCGCAGATCACGCTGCTGGGGACCGATCCGGGCGCCACCGCGCTGCGGGAACTGTTCTCGAAGCTGATGGACTTCGAGGAGGTGAACCGGTACGTGACCGGGATGATCACCGCGGTCGACGTCCGCTACGACTTCGGCGAGGGCCACGACCTGCTCGGCCGACGGATGCGGGACCTGCAGCTGAAGCGGGGCCGCCTGTACGAGCTGACGCACGAGGGCCGCGGCCTGTTGCTCGACCAGACCGGCCGGCTCTCGGTGGCGGGCTGGGCGGACCGGGTCGACCACGTCGTCGACGCCGCCGAGGACCTGGACGCGCCCGCGGTGCTGCTGCGCCCCGACGGCCACGTGGCATGGGCCGGCGAGGACCAGCGGGAACTGCTCGAGCGACTCCCACAGTGGTTCGGCGCCGCCGCGGGCTGAGCGCGGTCGTACGGGGGAGGCGCGGTCGCTCGGACGGTTGTCGGGACCGTTCCGCAGCGCGGAGGATGCTGCGATGACTTCGCCTCCCGCAGTACGCCCGTACCGCCCCGAGGACCACTACGCGCAGTTCCGGCCGTCCACCTCTCCTGTTCGCCGAGCCACTGATCAAGTGGTCCACCCACGACCGCTCCGCCGGGCATCTGCTGCTCGGCGAAGTCGTCGCGACGGCCGGTCTGACCCTGCTGATCTTCGGCCTCAACCGTACCGACCGTCTGCAGTTCGCCCCCGTGGCCGTCGCCCCTTACATCGGCGCCGCCTACTGGTTCGCGTCGCCCACGTCCTTCGCCAACCCGGCGGTGACCATCGGCCGCGCCTTCACCGACACCTTCACCGACACCTTCGCGGGCATCGCTCCCGGCTCGCCGGCGGGGTTCATCGGCGTACAACTTGTCGGCGGCGTGGTCGGGCTGGCGTTGGTCGCGCTCATCTTCATGCCCGGACGATCGGCCGAATGAGTCACAGGACGCAGGTGGTGGTGTTCGGCGGCGGGCCCGCGACGACGAGGTCCGACAGGTCCCAGCCGTAGGAGCGGGAGTCCGCGGGATCCTGCCCGGCACAGAGGCGGAGTCCGTGCGGAGTGCTGCTGCCCCGCTGTGGGGGTGGGCGGGGCCGCGGCCGGGTTCAGCTCAGTGTCTGGGCGGCGTACAAGGCTCCGAGGGTTGCGGCGAGGGTGCCGAGCAGGAGGCGTAGGGCTCGTTCGGGCAGGCGGGGCTGGAGGCGGGCGCCGAGGTAGCCGCCGATCAGTCCGCCGGTGCCGGAGGCGAGGCCGAGCCACCAGTCGGGGGCCACGTCTCCGGAGCTCACGCAGGACAGCAGCGTGTAGGCGGCGGCGCCGACCAGGGAGGTGGCGAAGGTGGCGGCGAGCGCTGCCGGGGCCACACGGGCGACGGGCAGGCCGCGTCCGGCGAGGATCGGGCCGAGGAGGGAACCGCCGCCGATGCCGTAGATGCCGCCGACCACTCCGACCACCAGAGCGAGGCCGGTCAGCGTGCGTGGCGGCAACTCGCCTGCGGGCGGCGGGTGGTGGTGGGCCGGGGCAAGGGCCCGTAGGCACAGCCACAGGCCGAGCGGCAGCAGCAGGGTGGCGATCAGGAGGCGGAAGACGTCGGGACCGGGGAGGGCGAAGACGCGGATGGCGGCGCCGAGGACGACACCCGGCAGGGTGCCCAGGACCAGGCGCCGGGTGAGATCGCCGCGCAGGGCTCCGTCGTGGCGGTAGCGCCACAGGGCGCCGGGGCCGGCGACGACGTTGTACAGCAGGTTCGTCGGGGTGACCGCCGGGTTGGGCACGCCGAAGACGCTCAGCTGGACCGGGAGGAGGAACACCGCGCCGGAGACGCCGACCGGGGCGGTCACGGTCGCGATCAGCAGGCCGGCGGCGAGCCCTGCCAGCACTGTCCAGTCCACCGTCGCCCTCCGCATCCCCCGCTTCCTAGATCGCCCGGCCAGTATCGGCGCCCCGGTGGGCAGCGGGGCGGTCTGCAACGAGATGTTCATGTGGTCCCGGGCTTTCGCCCGTCGAACGGTACACATGCCGGTCGAGTCGTCATCCGGAACTGCGCCGACAAGAGGGCCGAGTCTCGCTCCTCGTTCATGGGAGGTGCCGCTGGGGTGGTCGGCTCGGGCCACGGCCCGCGGGCGGCAGCACGGTCCCGGCCGTCGCGCGGCTGGTGCACGCGGATACAGCCGACCGAAATCGATGGACACCTGGGGCCAGATCGCTCTAGCCTCCCCACGGTCAAGGTCCACACGTTTTAGCGGGGTGCATCTGATGACGGTCCAGGCAACGTCGGTCAGCTACGGCCGACCGTCCTCCGTGAACGCCATGACCTCATCGAACGCAAGGATTCCCGCCAGTGGATCTTCCACGCTTCATCACCATCCAAGAGAGCAGTCACCGCATCCACAACCCGTTCACCAGTGACAAGCTCGCCACCCTGGGCCAGGCGCTGAACCTGGCACCCGGGACGCGCGCGCTCGATCTCGCGTGTGGATCGGGCGAGTTGCTGATCACCTGGGCTCGTGACCACGGCATCACCGGGACCGGGGTGGACATCAGCACGGTGTTCACCGCGCGTGCCCGCACCCGCGCCGCCGAGCTGGGTGTGGCCGACCGGGTCGACTTCATCCACGGCGATGCCGCCGGCCATGTCACCGACGAGCCGGTCGATCTCGCCGCGTGCATCGGCGCCACCTGGATCGGAGGCGGCCTGATCGGCACGGTCGAGTTGCTCGGCCGCAGTCTTCGGCCCGGCGGCCTGATGCTGATCGGCGAGCCGTTCTGGCGTCGGGAACCACCGAATCAGGAGGCCGTCGAAGCCTGTCACGCCGGCAGCAGGGCCGAGTTCGGGCTGCTTCCAGAGCTGATCGAGCAGTTCGCCGACCTCGGCTACGACCTCGTGGAAATGGTGCTGGCCGATCAGGACAGCTGGGACCGGTACCGGGCGGCACAGTGGTTCAATCTCCGCCGCTGGCTGGACCATAACCCCGACGACGAACTGGCCGCGGAGGTGCGGACCGAGCTGGCCACGACACCCGCCCGCTACGCGCGGTACGAGCGTGAGTACCTCGGCTGGGGAGTCTTCGCACTGATGGGCCGCTGACGGTCGATCAGTGCGGGTGCGGGCAGCATGCTGCCCGCACC
>NZ_JBHVDX010000039.1:0-12503 GCF_042802555.1 Streptomyces sp. NPDC057474
TGCGTCAACTGCCCGCGCTCAGACTCGTCGAGGATCAGGTCGGCCTTCGGCCGGCCGATCCAGCCGGCGTCCTCAAGCCCGGCCATCCGCTCCGCCGCGAAAGCCCGACGCCACTTGCCCACCGTCTTGGCCTGCACACCCACGACCCGCGCCACAGCCGCGTTTGACATGCCGTCAGCGCACGCCAGGATGATGCGGGCCTTCTCAGCCGAGCGCCGGTGCGGCACCTCTGTCCGGCGCACCAACTCGGCACGCTCGGCCTCGGACAACGTGATCGCCACAGCAGAAGGCCCCGAATGCGTCATGACAACAGGGTACTTACTAACCATCAGGATTTCTGGCGCATCACACTAGCGAGCCCGGTCACAGCGGGCCCACCTCCGTGACGTGGCAGGCCCATGGCGACCCCGCGATGTGGATCGCCGGCATCCGCGCGCTGTACCTGCAGGCTTTGCACCCCCGCGCGGTGCGCGGCCTCACGCAGAACTCGGACTTCCGCAACGACGCCTGGGGCCGGCTGATGCGGACGGCGAACTTCGTCGGCACGACGACGTACGGCACCACGGAGGCCGCCGAGAAGGCGGGCGCCCGTGTGCGGAAGATCCACGGCCTGCTCTCGGCGACCGACCCGGACACGGGGGAGCGGTACGGCGTCGACGAACCCGAACTGCTGCTGTGGGTGCACTGCGCCGAGATCGACTCCTATCTCCACATCCTGCGCCGCTCCGGCTACCCCCTCACCGAAGCCGCCGCCGATCGCTACGTCGGCGAACACCGCGTCAGCGCCCGCCTGGTGGGCATCGACCCGGACGACGTACCCGGGAACCGGGCAGAGCTGGCGGCCTACTTCGAGAATGTGCGGCCCGAGCTGGCCGCCGGACCCGAGGCACGGGATGTCGACGACTTCCTGCGCCGGCCGCCCATCCACCCGTTGCTCGTACCGGCACGTGAAGCACTGTGGCGGCGCGCGGCGAACCTGGCGTACGCCTCTCTGCCGCCGTACGCCCACGAGTTGTACGGCAGGCCGGGCCCCGCACCGGCCGTGGTCACCCGCCACCTACGGCTCACCGGCACCCTGTTGCGCTGTGTTCCCGCACGTCTGCGCTGGCAACTCCCGTCCAAACACATCCTCCGCGCCATGTCACGGCTCGGCCCCGGCTCCCGCCCGGCACCGTACAAAGTCAGGAGATAGGTCGCCATACTGGACGGGCCAGGGGAGGGCGGGTCCGTACGGACGGGGGCGATCGTTGGCGATGGCGGACACCAGACTGATCCAGGGCCGGTACCGGCTGCTCGATCTGATCGGGCGCGGGGGGATGGGCGAGGTCTGGCGCGCGAGAGACGAGTCGCTGGGGCGGCAGGTCGCGGTCAAGTGTCTCAAGCCCATCAACACCCAGCCCGACCAGTCCTTCACCCATGTCCTGCGGGAACGGTTCCGGCGCGAGGCGCGCGTCGCGGCCGCCCTCCAGCATCGGGGGGTGACCGTCGTCCACGACTTCGGTGAGTCCGACGGGGTGCTGTTCCTGGTCATGGAGTTGTTGGAGGGCCGCAACCTCAGCCAGCTCCTGGAGGACAACAAACACCATCCGCTGGCCGTCCCCGCGGTCGTCGAGATCGCCGACCAGGTGGCCGCCGCCCTCGCCTACACCCATCAACAGGGCATTGTGCACCGTGACCTGAAGCCCGCGAACATCATGCTGCTCAGCGACGGCACCGTGAAGATCTGCGACTTCGGCATCGCCCGCCTCGGCCGCGACGTCACCTTCACCTCCCGCCTCACCGGTACCGGCATCGCGATGGGCACCCCGCACTACATGTCGCCGGAACAGATCAGCGGCGACCAGGTCGACCAGCGCAGCGACCTCTACTCCTTCGGCTGTGTGCTCTACGAGATCGCCACCGGGGTACCGCCGTTCGACCTCGACGACGCCTGGGCGGTCCTCATGGGCCACCGCGACACCGCGCCGAGGCCCCCGCGCAGCCACCGCGACGAGCTGCCCGAGTACCTCGACCGGATCATCCTCGACCTGCTGGCCAAGGAGCCGGAGGAACGACCGCACGACGCCGGCGAGTTGGGCCGCAGGGTCGGCGAGGGGCGGGCGGCGACGGCTGCGGCACCGGCCCGCGTCCATGTACCGACCGTCGTCTCGCCCCCTGTCGCGCCCGAGGCTGCTCCCGGCACGCACAGGCTCTGGACGCGCCCCGAGCAGCCGCCGTCGCGCGAACCCCGGCTGCCCTCCTGGACCCGTGGCATGACCACCGGCCACAAGGCCACCGGAGCCGGACTGAGCCTCACCCCGCCGGACGCCTCCGCCGGGCTCACCGGAGAGTGGATCGCCCGCCCCGCCACCGGCCGTGTCGAGCGACCCGTCCGCTCCGAACGGCCCACCCCGTCACCGGAGTTGATCACCACCCTGGCCGGGCGGCACAACGCGGGTCTGAGCCTGGGCCGCCTCGGCCGCTGGACGGAGGCCGGCGAGGTGCACCGCGCGGTCGCCGCCGAACGCGAACACACCCTCGGCCCCGACCACCCCGACACCCTGTCCAGCCGCTACGAGGTCGGCTTCACCCTCAGCCGCACCGGCCGCCCCGCCGACGCGCTGCGGGAGTTCGCCCACGTCGCCCGCGCCCGCGAGCACGTTCTCGGCCCCGAGCACCACGACACCCTCGCCGCCCGGCAGGAAATGGCGTACGTACTGGGTCAGTTGGGCCGCCACTTCGAAGCCCACCAGGCGTACATGTCCGTCCTCGCCGCCCGCGAACGCATCGCCGGACCCGACCACCCGGACACCCTGCGCTGCCGCCACAACCTCGCCTTCAACCTCAGCAGGCTCGGCCGGCTGGAGGACGCGTACCGCATGGCGAGCGAGGTCGCCGCCGCCCGCATCCGTGTGCTCGGCGCCAACCACCCGGACACCCTCGTCACGCAGTACGAAGTCGCGTATGCGCTGGGCCAGTTGAGCCGCTGGCCCGAGGCGCTGCAGACCTACCAGGAGGTCGCCGAGTCCCGCGCCCAGGCCCTCGGCCCCGACCACCCCGACACCCTCGCCGCCCGCCACGAGGTGGGGATCAGCCTCGGCCGGCTCGGCCGCAGCACCGACGCGCTGACCCTCTACCGCGCCCTGGTCGACGACCGCACTCGCGTCCACGGCCCCGCCCACACCGAGACGCTGCGCGCCCGCCACGGCCTCGGCGTCAACCTCGGCCGCCTCAGCCGCTGGGAGGAGGCCCTCGCCGAGTCCCGCGACGTGTGCGCCGTGCGCGAGCGCGTCCTCGGCCCGGACCACCCCGACACCCTCGTCAGCCGCCGCGAGGTCGCCGTCGGCCTCGGCTGGCTCGGCCGCTGGGCCGACGCCCTCACCGAGTACCGCCGCGTCGCCGACGCCCGTGAACGCGTCCTCGGCCCCGACCACCCCGACGCCCTCGCCAGCCGCAACGACGAGGCCCACTGCCTGGAGCAACTCGGCCGGGGCCAGGAGGCGGTCGAGCTGTACCGGCGAGTGGCGGCGTTACGGCAGCGGCGGGCGACGGGCGGGCACTGAGACCGGCGGATGGCGGCGGCTACACCGCCGGACGCCAGGTAGGAGACCGGCGGACGTGAACGGCGGCGGATGTGGGGACCCCCCGGCCGGACGCCGAGACCGCCCGGCGGGCGCCGCCGAGCCCCGGCACGCCACCCCGGCGGCATTGATCCACCTGACACGCCCCCCTGGCCGACCTCGATCATCGCGTGTTACGAAGAGCCATGCCTGCCACCCCCGCGCACACAGCTCAGCCCGGACGCCCGGCCGGACCCCGGCCGCACGACTCGTACGACGCCGTGATCGTCGGCGGCGGCCACAACGGCCTGGTCGCCGCCGCGTACCTCGCCCGCGCCGGGCGTTCCGTCCTCGTGCTGGAACGGCTGGACCACACCGGCGGCGCCGCCGTGTCCACGCGACCCTTCGCCGGGGTCGACGCCCGGCTGTCGCGGTACTCCTACCTGGTCAGCCTGCTGCCCCGGAAGATCGTGCGGGACCTGGACCTCGACTTCCGCGTCCGCGGCCGCACGATCTCCTCGTACACGCCCGTCGAACGCGGCGGCCACCCCACAGGCCTGCTCGTCGGCGGCGGCGAGCGCCGCACCCGCGAGGCGTTCGCCCAGCTGACGGGTTCGGGTCGCGAGTACGAGGCCTGGCAACGCTTCTACGGGATGACGGGCCGTGTCGCCGAACGGGTGTTCCCGACGCTCACCGAGCCCCTGCCCACCCGGGACGACCTGCGCCACCGCATCGACGACGAGGAGGCGTGGCGAGTCCTCTTCGAGGAACCGATCGGCGCGGCCGTCGAATCGGCCTTCGGCGACGACCTCGTACGCGGTGTGGTCCTCACCGACGCGCTCATCGGCACCTTCGCGGACGCCCACGACCCCTCCCTCCGCCAGAACCGCTGCTTCCTCTACCACGTGATCGGCGGCGGCACGGGCGCCTGGGACGTGCCCGTGGGCGGGATGGGAGCCCTCACGGACGCGTTGGCCAAGGCCGCGCGCGCGGCGGGTGCCGTGATCGCCACGGGCCACGAGGCACGCCGGATCGCGACGGACGGTCGGTCCGCCGAGATCACCTACCGGACGGCCGACACGGAGGGCACCGTCGCCGCCCGGCACGTCCTGGTGAACGCCTCGCCGCAGGAACTGGCCGCGCTGACCGGCGACGAACCGCCCACCCCCGCCGAGGGCGCCCAGCTCAAGGTGAACATGCTGCTCAAGCGGCTCCCGAGGCTCCGCGACGAGTCCGTCGACCCGCGCGAGGCCTTCTCCGGGACCTTCCACATCGCCGAGGGATACGACCAACTGGCCGTCGCCTACGCACAGGCCGCCTCCGGCGCGCTGCCCGAGGCCCCGCCCTCCGAGATCTACTGCCACTCCCTCACCGACCCGACCATCCTCGGCCCGGACCTGGTCGATCAGGGCTACCAGACGCTCACCCTGTTCGGCATCCACACACCCGCGCGGCTGTTCGAGGCCGACAACGACGCCGTACGCGAGGAACTCCTCAAGTCCACCCTCGCCCAGCTGGACGCGCACCTCGCCGAACCCCTCGCCGACTGCCTGGCCACCGACGCCGACGGCCGTCCCTGCCTCGAGGCCAGGACCCCCCTCGACCTGGAACGCGACCTGGGCCTCCCCGGCGGCAACATCTTCCACCGCGACCTCGCCTGGCCCTACGCCCAGGAAGGCACCGGCCGCTGGGGCGTCGAGACCCGCCACGCCAACGTCCTGCTGTGCGGAGCGGGCGCCGTACGCGGCGGCGGGGTGAGCGGAGTCCCCGGCCACAACGCGGCGATGGCGGTCCTGGAGGAGCCCGGGACGGACAGCCTGCTGTAGGCGGATACGGCGGCCATTGTCCGGTCGCCGGAACACCCCTGCCAAACAATGCGACGTGCGCTGGAATCGGTGGTGCGAGCGGGGAGGGGGACCGTTCCACGGGGGAAGTGCCCTGCTGATTGCCCGCGGTCAGCAGGGCCGCCGCTCGCTCGCGGCTTGTCAGTCGGCGGCAGCCGTCCAGCCCACCGGAGTGATCCGCCTCGCGTCCGTCGGCCGGGACTCGTCGAAGAGGGCCCTGCCGTCCGCCTCGACCCGAAGCCCGTCGACGTGGACACCACGCCGACGTACAGCCGGTCGGTCGCGTACCGCCGGCGCACGGTGAGGCCGGGGGCCTCCGGCAGCTCCGCGGCGACCCGGTGCCGGAGCTTTCCCTCGTCGTCGGCTCCGTGCAGAGCGGGATCCAGGCCCGGAAGCCCGAGGTGTGCGTGAGCAGTTGGCGCACGGTGATGTCCTGCTTGCCCGCCGCCCCGAACTCCGGCAGATACGAGGCGACCTGCCCTCCAGCTCCAGCGCACCCCGCTCGATCTGCCGCACCGCGAGGATCGCGTGAACAGCTTCGACACCGAGGCCAGATCGAAGACGGTGTCCTCCGCCATCGGAACCCGATGTTCCGCCGGAAACTCCACTCCCGTGTCCGTCTTCTCGTCATACGCCGAGTACCGCACCGCCATCCCGATCGGCCGATGCAACGCCACGGTCCCACCCAGACCGGCGAGCAATACGACCCCCGCGTACCAGGGGTACTTGGGGGAGGGCCCCGAGAAACGCCTCGGCATCGGCGACGAGCCGATCCAGACGCTCGGCGAGCAGCCCGGCCCGCTCGGGAGAACCGTGACGCAGGGTCGGACGATCACCTCCGGCGGAGGAAGCGGCGACCGGTCCGGCGGGAACGGCAGGCAGCACGGTGAGCCCACCATCGGCCGCCAACACCCGTCTGCCGAGCCGAGGACGACTCATCCCGACCGGGGAATCCTTCGCACCTTCGCTCACGGAGAAACCTCCACCTCGCGTCACTGGCGACCCAAGTAAAGCATCCGCCCCCTCAGTGACGCGGGAAACCGCGCGCCCCACCAACGACAACCCGCACTCGCCCTACAGCCCCACGCACCCACCCCCGCAGGTGCCCTCCCGCCAATCTGACGGAGCATCAGAAAATCCCTTCCCTCGTCCCAAGGACTACGGCATCCTGCGCACCATGCAGACGGAGCTGAGCAACAGACTCGGAGTCCAGCACGCCGTGTTCGGCTTCACGCCGTTCCCCGCCGTCGCCGCGGCCATCAGCCGGGCCGGCGGCTTCGGGGTGCTCGGCGCGGTCCGCTACACGGCCCCCGACGACCTCAAGCGCGACCTCGACTGGATCGAGGCCCACGTCGAGGGCATGCCGTACGGCCTGGACGTCGTGATGCCTGCCAAGAAGGTGGAGGGCGTCACCGAGGCCGACGTCGAGGCGATGATCCCCGAGTCGCACCGGCAGTTCGTCAAGGACACCCTCGCCCACTACGGCGTGCCCGAACTCGCGGAGGGCGAGGCCTCCGGCTGGCGCATCACCGGCTGGATGGAACAGGTCGCCCGCAACCAGCTCGACGTGGCCTTCGACTACCCGATCAAGCTGCTGGCCAACGCGCTCGGCTCTCCACCCGCCGACGTCATCGACCGCGCCCACGAACAGGACGTGCTCGTCGCCGCGCTCGCCGGCAGCGCGCGCCACGCCCGCAAGCACGCCGACGCGGGCATCGACATCGTCGTGGCCCAGGGCTACGAGGCCGGCGGTCACACCGGCGAGATCGCCTCCATGGTGCTGACCCCCGAAGTCGTGGACGCCGTCGCCCCGTTGCCGGTCCTCGCCGCCGGCGGCATCGGCAGCGGACAGCAGGTGGCCGCCGCCCTCGCCCTCGGCGCCCAGGGCGTCTGGCTCGGTTCGCTCTGGCTGACCACCACCGAGGCCGAACTCACCTCGCCCCGGCTGATCGAGAAGCTGCTCGCCGCCGGCTCCGGCGACACGGTCCGCTCCCGCGCCCTCACCGGCAAACCCGCACGCCAGCTCCGTACCGAATGGACCGACGCCTGGGACGACCCGGCCGGACCCGGCACTCTCCCCATGCCCCTCCAAGGGCTGCTCGTCGCCGAGGCGGTCTCCCGCATCCAGAAGTACGAGGTGGAGCCGCTGCTCGGGACCCCGGTCGGACAGATCGTCGGCCGGATGAACAGCGAACGCAGCGTCCAGGCCGTGTTCGACGACCTCACCCGCGGCTTCGAGAAGGCCGTGGACCACATCAACCGGATCGCCGGAAGGAGCGAGGAACAGTGAGCCAAGCCCCCCAAGGCCAATCCCCCCGAGGCCAATCCCCGCAAGGCCGAGCCCCCCAAGGCCAACCTCCCCAGGGCTTCTGGGCCCAGGCCACCGCCGACCCCGACCGCACGGTCCTCATCGCCCCCGACGGGGAGGAATGGACCGCCGGACGCCTGCACGCCGAGACCAACCGCCTGGTGCACGGACTGCGTGCGGCCGGACTCGAACGCGGTGACGCCTTCGCGGTCGTCCTTGCCAACAGCGTCGAGTTCTTCACGGCGTACCTGGCCGCCGCCCAGGCCGGTTTCTACCTCGTCCCCGTCAACCACCACCTCGTGGGTCCCGAGATCGCCTGGATCGTCTCCGACTCGGGCGCGAAGGTGCTCATCGCGCACGAGCGGTTCGCCGACGCCGCCCGGAACGCCGCCGACGAGGCCCAACTCCCCGAGAGCCGGCGGTACGCGGTCGGCACGGTCGAGGGCTTCCGACCGTACGCCGAACTCCTCGACGGACAGCCCGAGTCGGCGCCCGGCGACCGCACCCTCGGCTGGGTCATGAACTACACCTCGGGCACCACCGGCCGCCCGCGCGGGATCCGCCGCCCGCTGCCCGGCAAGCTCCCCGAGGAGTCCTACCTCGGCGGCTTCCTCGGCATCTTCGGCGTCAGGCCGTTCGACGGCAACGTCCACCTGGTCTGCTCGCCGCTCTACCACACGGCCGTCCTGCAGTTCGCCGGCGCGTCCCTGCACATCGGGCACCGGCTGGTGCTGATGGACAAGTGGACGCCGGAGGAGATGCTCCGCGTCATCGACGCCCACCGCTGTACGCACACCCACATGGTGCCCACCCAGTTCCACCGGCTCCTCGCCCTCCCCGAGGGGGTGCGCGCCCGCTACGACGTGTCGTCCATGCGGCACGCCATCCACGGGGCCGCGCCCTGCCCGGACCACGTGAAACGGGCCATGATCGAATGGTGGGGCGAATGCGTCGAGGAGTACTACGCGGCCAGCGAGGGCGGCGGCGCCTTCGCGACCGCCGAGGACTGGCTGAAGAAGCCCGGCACGGTCGGCAGGGCCTGGCCCATCAGCGAACTCGCGGTCTTCGACGACGACGGCAACCGGCTGCCACCGGGTGAACTCGGCACCGTCTACATGAAGATGAGCACCGGCGGCTTCTCGTACCACAAGGACGAGGGCAAGACGCGGAAGAACCGCATCGGCGACTTCTTCACCGTGGGCGACCTCGGCCTCATCGACGAGGACGGCTATCTTTTCCTCCGCGACCGCAAGATCGACCTCATCATCTCCGGCGGCGTCAACATCTACCCCGCCGAGATCGAGTCCGCCCTCCTCACCCACCCCGCCGTCGCCGACGCCGCGGCCTTCGGCATCCCGCACGACGACTGGGGCGAGGAGGTCAAGGCCGTGGTCGAGCCCGCCCCCGGATTCACACCGGGGCCGGTGCTGGCCGAGGAGATCCTCGCCCACTGCGCCCGTCAGCTCGCCGGCTACAAGCGCCCGAAGAGCGTCGACTTCACCGAGGCGATGCCCCGCGATCCCAACGGCAAGCTCTACAAGCGGCGGTTGCGGGAGCCGTATTGGGAAGGCCGGGAGAGGACCGTCTGAGGATCCCGGCACCCGCAACCGCGGGCGGCGCGGGCCTCACCGTTTGCGCGCGACCCCGCCCACCGCGATGACCTCGCCGGAGCCGCCACCGGACGCCGCCGGGGCAGGCCGCCAGTCGTTCAACGGCACCACCCCCGGCTCCAGCAGCTCCAGGCCCTCGAAGAAACCGGCCAGTCGGGCCGGGCTGCGCAGGTAGTAGGGGACCGCTCCGCTCTCGTTGTAGCCGCGGGTGGCCTCGGCGTTGGCCTCGTTCGTGTCCACGCTGTCGTTGAACGCGAGGTAGCTGCCCGACGGCAGGGCTGCCATCAGGGTGCCGACGATGGAGCGGGCCTCGTCGTAGTCGGCGGTGTGGCCGCTGACCTGCATCAGGGTCAGCCCGACCGGTTGGGAGAAATCCAGCGTCCTGGCCGCCTCCCGCAGCACGGTCTCGGGGTCGTGCAGATCGGAGTCGATGTAGTCGGTCGCCCCCTCGGGCGTGCTGGTGAGCAGCGCCCGGGCGTGGGTCAGGACCAGCGGGTCGTTGTCCACGTAGACGACCCGCGCGTCCGGGGCCACCCGCTGGGCGATCTCGTGCGTGTTGTCGGCCGTCGGCAGACCGGTGCCGATGTCGAGGAACTGACGTATGCCGGCCTCGGCGGCGAGGAAGGTGACCGCCCGGCCGAGGAAGGCCCGGGAGTCGCGGGCCAGGTCGGTGATGCCCGGGAACACCGCGCGGAAGGCGTCGCCCGCCGCGTGGTCGACCGGGTAGTTGTCCTTGCCGCCCAGCCAATAGTTCCAGATACGGGCCGAGTGCGGCACCGTCGTGTCGATCTTGGCGGTCGAATCCGTCTCCGGACGTAACGAGTCCTGCGACACCGGGCGGCCTCCTCATGAAAGCGGTGACATGCCAACGGCATGGTTCTGCCAACGGCATGGTGCCGCCCCGAGAGGTGGCGGCACCACATCCCTCAGCTCATTGGCTCACACGGACCACCTTCGGCTTCGGCGAGGACAGGATGTCCTTCTCGCAGAAACGGGACGTCACCCATTTCTCCGCCGAGAACAGCCGCGTCCGGTCCAGGTAGTGCGGTGAATTCGGGTTGGAGGACTGCGAGTACGTCAGCAGAGTGCGGGCCACCGGGCAACGGCCGCCGCCCCAGCCGACCGCCTGAATGTGGCTGGAACCCGACGAGACCTCCGGGTAGCCGCGCCCTCGGCCGGGCGCCAGGACCGCGTGTCGTCGGCGGCGGTGGCGGAGGGCAGAACGGCCGAGGCGGTGAACAGGGCGACGGCCGAGACCACCAACTGTCTCAGGCGGGTGCGCATGCTGGCTCCCAACATCGTTGAGGAAAGGGATGGTTGAGCGTGTCGACACGTGTCTGCGTAGTCCATACGGGTGATGGATCCTCCCTCAAGGTGACTCGCCGTTCGATGGTCGAAGTTGAGCGACTTCCCGCCATGTGTGCCGGATTCCGGTCAGGCGGGTGGTGCGCTTGACCTCGCTCGCGCGACGGAACGAGGATCGCGTCAGAAACGTGGACGAAGGAGCGGGAAACATGACGGCTGGCCGCAGTGTGACGGTCGACGGGACGTTGCGGCGCAGCGCCCGGAGGACCCCCGCCCGCGTCGCGATCCACTACGGCGAACGGTCCTGGACCTACGCCGAGTTGGACGACGCGGTCTCCCGTGCGGCCCGCGCCCTGCGCGACACCGGACTCCGACCCGGCGACCGGGTCGCCGCCTACGGCCACAACTCGGACGCCTACCTCATCGCCTTCCTGGCCGCCGCCCGCGCCGGCCTGGTCCACGTACCCGTCAACCAGAACCTCACCGGCGACGACCTCTCCTACATCCTCGACCAGTCCGGCAGCACGCTCGTCCTCACCGACCCGGACCTGGCCGGGAACCTCCCCGAGGGCACCCGCACCCTGCCGCTGCGCGACGCGGACGACTCGCTCCTCGCGCGACTCGGGGGGACCGAGCCGTACGACGGCGAGGAGCCCCGCGCCGAGGACCTCGTCCAGCTCCTGTACACCTCGGGCACCACCGCGCTCCCCAAGGGCGCGATGATGACGCACCGCGCGCTGGTGCACGAGTACCTCAGCGCGATCGCCGCCCTGGACCTCCAGGCGGGCGACCTGCCCGTGCACTCCCTGCCGCTGTACCACTCCGCGCAGATGCATGTCTTCCTGGTGCCGTATCTCGCGGTCGGAGCCACGAACACGATCCTCGACGCACCCGACGGCGACCGGATCCTCGACCTCGTGGAGGAGGGCCGCGCCGACAGCTTCTTCGCCCCGCCCACGGTGTGGATCGCCCTCTCCAACCGCCCCGACTTCGACACCCGCGACCTCAGCGGACTGCGCAAGGCCTACTACGGGGCGTCGATCATGCCGGTGCCCGTCCTCGAACGGCTCAAGGAGCGCCTGCCCAAGCTCGCCTTCCACAACTGCTTCGGGCAGAGCGAGATCGGTCCGCTGTCGATGGTCCTCGGCCCGTACGAGCACAAGGGCCGTATGGACTCCTGCGGACGCCCCGTCATGTTCGTCGAGGCCAGGGTCGTCGACGAGGAGGGTGAAGAGGTGCCCGACGGGACTGCGGGCGAGATCGTCTACCAGTCGCAGCAACTCTGCGAGGGCTACTGGGAGAAGCCGGCGGAGACCGCCGAGGCCTTCCGCGACGGCTGGTTCCACTCCGGGGACCTCGCCGTGCGCGACGCCCACGGGTTCTTCACCGTCGTCGACCGCGTGAAGGACGTCATCAACTCCGGCGGCGTCCTGATCGCGTCCCGCCAGGTCGAGGACGCGCTCTACACCCATGACCGGGTCGCCGAGGTCGCGGTGATCGGCCTGCCCGACGACCACTGGATCGAAGCCGTCACGGCGGTCGTCGTATCCCGGGGAGAGGCCACGGAGGACGAACTCATCGCCCATGCCCGCGAGAAGCTCCCCCACTTCAAGGCACCGAAGAAGATCCTTTTCGTGGACGAACTGCCGCGCAACGCGAGCGGGAAGATCCTCAAGCGGGAACTGCGCGACCGCTTCGCGGAGGCCTGACCCCGTCCTCCCCGCCCTGGCCTGACGCCGTCCTCCCCGCACCGGCCTGACGCCGTCCTCCCCGCACCGGCCTGACGCCGTCCTCCCCGCGGAGGCCTGACGCCGTCCTCCCCGCGGAGGCCTGACGCCGTCCTCCCCGCGGAGGCCTGACGCCGTCCTCCCCGCGGAGGCCTGACGCCGTCCTCCCC